>VGXD01000026.1 GCA_016873525.1 Nitrospira sp.
TGACGCCACCTCGGCCTGCAGGAGGAGATCAAACGGATTCCTGTTGGCACGAACGAAGGCTTCGACCTCCTGCGGTGCGAGGGAGGCGCTCGGCCCAGCCGAGGACTGAGCGGCCACGCCAAAGAGGACGCAGAGGGCGCGGAGTGCTTTGGTAGCCGGCAGGCCGGTCAGACACTTGAGCTGTTCGGCGGGAAGTTCCTGGACCCGCTCGACGGCGCCGCCACGCAACGCGGCAACCAGAGCTTGGCGCAGCAACGGAGGGGAAGAAGAGCTCTGAATGGCTGCGATCAATTTGGGGAGGCTGGCGCGGAGGTGGGCTTGCCCCACCAAACGGCTGGAAGACTCCCAGGCCTGGGGACTCTCAAGGCGAGCCCTGTTGAGCTGCGCTTTGAAGTCGGCCAGCACGTTGACGTCAAGCTGTGGATCGAGTGGCATCGGGCAGGGGAACGCTTTCTACCCTTGGATCTGGCCCGCAAGAGTTGTCGGCAGCATAGCCTTGCCTTCCTAGCCAGTCAAGAATGGGAAATGGCTCGCTGGACCTGCGCAATGCAGGAGAACTTTCATCCTACAGAAAGCCTCGTGAATAGTCGGAAACGTAGCCGCGACTTGCCGCAAGACAGTCACTGTGCTAAGCACTCTTTATGCTGTCTTTGTTGCTCTCGGCCATCGGGTTGATCGCCGCGCTGATCTTTCCGGCTCCGCTGATCGCCAACAGCTCCGAGCTTCCTCCGGCCTTCCAAGAGTGGCAAGTCTGGGAGGTCAAGACCGGCCGTCCCGTTCCTTTCGAGGAATTCGCGACAGCCCTCGGCTCTCTTGATGTCATTTATCTGGGGGAAGAGCACCATAACCGTTGGCACATCGAGGCCGCGCTCGGCATTCTCCGAGCGTTGACGGCTCAAGGACGGCGTCCAACCCTGGCGATGGAGATGTTTGGGTGGGATGGGCAACCGGCCCTGGACCGCTATCTGACCGAGAAGGACTGGCCGCAGGACCAGTTCCTCAAAGAAGTCCGGTGGGAGACAACGTGGGGCGGGCCATTCGAAGATTACGAACCCTTGCCGGCCTTCGCCCGCAGCCAAGGTCTTCACGTGCTGGCGCTCAACCCGCCCAAGCCCCTCGTGCGCCTGGTGGCCAAACAGGGACTCTCACAAGCGCTGGCCGATCCCGAGATGGCTCGCTGGGGGATGCAGGACGAACGGTTTCCCGAAGACCCCGCCTATCACAAGATGATCGTCACGCCGCTTCGACAATGTCATGACGGCCTCTCAGACGACGCCTATCAACGCCTCTACGAAGCTTCCATGTTCCGCGATGAAGGCATGGCCAAGACCCTCATAGATTTCTTACGCCGCGAACAAGCTGAACGCCCCTCGGAGGCGACACCCCGGAAGGGCCCGATTGTCAGCTATACCGGCGGGGGCCATGTCCAGTATCGGTTGCCTGTGCCCAACCGCGTGGCTCGACGCCACCAAGGGGTTGTCGCGCAAGCCACCATCTATATGACCTCTTTCGAGCCGGCCAGAACGGAGGAAATTCAGAGCCTCCTGCAAGAATCCGTCGCGGATTATCTCTGGTTGACTCCGCTCGGCGCGCAGGGCGCGCCACGCCGCTGCCACTGACCGAAGCTCCTCCCTCGAGACCCGTCATTTTGCCGTTTATTCCTCCATCCCATTGCGTTACAATCCTCCGGTGACCGTTCGGAGCGGGCTCGCCCATTCATGCTCATAGACGAGCAGGGCGAGCGGCTCATGCGACGCGTGACTGTCAATGACTCGCGGCAGACAATCTCTCCGTCCGCATCTGATCGAACGCACCTGCGCGCCGGAGCGCTTCGGTGCGCGGAGGCGTGGCGGCTCAAGCACGTTCGGTATGGAGGACGACATGGCAGATGAAGTGGTGGTCGCGCAACGAACCCCCTACGTCGTAGAGGTCGGCCCAGGCAAGGTCTACTGGTGCCGCTGCGGACGTTCGAAGAACCAACCCTTTTGCGACGGCGCCCATGCCGGCACGACCTTTACGCCGATGGAAGTCGAGTTCACCGAGAAAAAGCGCGTCGCCTTCTGCGGATGCAAGCACACGAAAAAGCCGCCCTTCTGCGACGGAACCCACTCGCGGATCTAGCGCCGCGCGCAACGTGCCAAACGATGGACCACGGCTCTCCTCCCTTCGTCATTCATCGCTCATCGTGCAGCACTTCTGACTCATGGCGCTGCTGAGCCCTACGAAGCGCCGGGGCCGTCCCGGCGCAAGGACCAGCCATGCTGCCGCCGGACGTCATCTGGCCCAGGCAGATCCGGTCTTGCGGAAACTGATTGCCTGCATCGGCCCTTGCGACCTGACCCCTCGCCGCCGCTGCTTTGCCACGCTCTGCGACTCGATCATTGCCCAACAACTCTCGACTCACGTTGCCGAGGTCATTTTCGACCGCTTTGCCGGCCTCTATCCTCGCCGCCTCCCCACGCCGCAGGCCGTCGCCAAGACGGCACCGACCAGGCTCCGTGCCGTCGGCCTGTCCCGGCAAAAATCCGACTACCTGAAAGATTTGGCGGCAGGGTTTCTGGATGGACGGATTCAGCCTGGTCGGATGGCGCGCCAGTCCAATGAAGAAATCATCGAGGCCCTGGTGTCGATCCACGGCATCGGACGGTGGACCGCCGAAATGTTCCTGATTTTTTCCCTGAACCGGCTGGATGTCCTGCCGGTCGACGATCTGGGCATTAAGAAGGCGATGCAGCGATGGTACGGACTCCGCGCCCTGCCGACGGCGCGCAAGATTCGAGCGATCGGCAAGACCTGGCATCCTTATGAAACAGTGGCATCCTGGTATCTCTGGCAAAGCCTGCGACTGAGTTGAGCGGTTAGGGGCGGGACGCAACGGCCGGTTTGGCGGTCAGCCGCATCACCAGGACATAGAGGGCGCAGAGAAGAACCGCAAAGCCTCCGACCCAGATCGACCGCTCATGCATGACGTTCACGAGCAGCGCCGGGTCCTTCACCAACTCAGGCTGATCCCCCAGAATATGGCCTCCGAACCAGGCCAAGACACCACACCAGAGGCCGGCCCCCACGACCGTCATCAGGCTGTATAGCCCGAACGGCATCCGCACAATGCCGGTCGGAATCCCGATCAAATGTCTGACGACCGGAACGAGTCGGGCAAAAAAGACGCCGCCCGCTTCGTAGCGGGCCAGCCACCGTTCGGCCCTCAGCAACTTGTCCTCCGGGCAGAAGACGTATTTGCCGTAACGCAGAAGCAAGGGCCGCCCCAGCCACCTGGCCGCCCAATAGGTAATCGCGGCGCCCAGGTAGCTGCCGACCGTCCCGGCCAGGACGACGCCGGCCAGACTATAGCGGCCCTGGGCCGCCCAGTAGGCGGCAGGCGGGATGATGATTTCGCTTGGAATGGGCACGATGGAGCTTTCCATCGCCATCAAGAGGACGATCCCCGGATACCCCCAATCGTTGACCCACTGAAACCAGATACCGATCCATTGCTGCATGGAGGGGCCTTTCCTTAGAGTGATGCGAGCGGCGCATTGTACGAAAATCGCGCCGCCATTGCCAGAGGAGGGTACTGGTAAAGTTTGAATCGGTCAGCTAGTGACAGCGGCACGCGGCTATGGCATGATGCGCCATGCCTAAGAAGGTCAAGAAGCCGACAGGATTCCTCACCGTGGCCCGTGAAGTGGTCGAAGCTGCCATTGGCGGTCCGCTCACCCCCAAGAGGGAGAGGTCAAAGCCAGTCCGTAAGTCTCGTAGCAAAACCGCCCAAAAGAGATCCAAAGCTTAAACATCCTCCTATCAGTTTCCTCATTTCCTGAATTAGCGGCCACTGTCCATCCCCTGTATTAATAGCCATTTCAAAAACTACTAAAAATATATTTTTAGTATGTTCTTGACTTTCGCAATTACTAATTCTATGCTTTTTACCATGAAGGCATAGGGGGAGGATGCAATGCCAACTGTAATGCCAGCGCCCGATCCATACAATACGCTACGAAATCCAGACCAAATCAAACGGGTGTATGAGAGAGTTTTGCATCCAGAGTTTCATGACGTCATTCGTCGCGCCAATGAAGTCTATAGCCACTGGCAGGAATTTCGTTATCGTCCGATCCCGGAAGGATTAAGCCATGAAGAACTTTGGGCCTATATCAAGCTTGGGCGCATAGTTCACGCAAAGAACATTCCACTAGCTGATAAGAGCCACAAGCAATTCAGTTATCTGACTACTGATTTTATCCAAAGAGTTCTTCATGAAATTGATTTGTGGTCTGGCGGAAATATTACACAGGAATCCCCAGATCCTTTGCCAGGCAGAGAACGGTACATCATTCGTTCACTTATGGAGGAAGCTATTGCCTCTAGCCAGCTGGAAGGTGCGGACACAACCCGCAAGGTTGCTAAGGAAATGCTCCGCACTGGTCGCAAGCCAGTCAATAAAAGTGAACAAATGATTCTTAACAATTGGCACGCCATGCAATTTATACGCGAAAATCGGCGTAAGCCGCTGACACTTGAAATGCTTAGCACGATTCACATGACTTTAACTGAGAACACCCTGGACCATCCAGAGGAAGCTGGCACCATACGTACCACTGACGATATTGAGGTGGAATATAAGGGGCAAGTAGTTCATGTGCCGCCCCCGGCCCATGGCATACAGGAAAGCATTCAGGGACTATGTAAATTTGCCAACGAAGAGCATAAGGATGACAGATGGATTCATCCGGTCGTTAAAAGCATCATTATCCATTTCTGGCTGGCCTATACTCACCCCTTCACGGACGGCAATGGGCGTACAGCAAGAGCCTTAATGTACTGGTACCTCATGAGACATGACTATTTGTTGTTTGAGTACATTGCCATCTCACGCTACATCATTCGCGCACCTGGCCAATACGTCAGGGCCTACCTATTTACAGAAACAGACATGGCCGATTTGACCTATTTCATCATTTATAACTTGCGTGCCACGAGAAGCGCCTGTGAAGATCTGAAAAGATATATCCAGCGTAAGCAACGTGAAACCCAACGGTCCAGCATGCTTCTAAGGAAGTACAAAGGACTCAATCTTAGACAGAAGGGGCTTGTATATCATGCTATTCGACATGCTGGCTCTGTCTATACGATTGAATCGCACAAGAATATTCATGGGGTTGTATATCAAACAGCAAGAGCTGATTTGCAAGGGCTAGTAGACCAAGGCCTCCTTCAAAAAACGAAGGCCGGTAAGGAATTTGTTTTTGTCCCATCTGAGAGAATGGTCGAAAAACTAAGAACGGCTGAGAGCAAGTTGCCGGACGAATAGGAGCCTGCATGAACCGGCTTAAGCCAGAATCACAAGCAAGGATTGTGTCCGCCCTCGTCGAAGGCAGCAGCATCAATAGCGTAGTCCGCATGACCGGCGTGTCCAAGCCGACCATTCTCAATCTCCTCGCCGATCTCGGAACCGCCTGCGCCAAATATCAGGATGAGAAGTTGCGTAACCTGCCCTGCAAGCGCGTTCAGGCTGATGAAATTTGGTCGTTCTGTTTTGCCAAGGACAAGAATCTACCGGAGGAATTAAAGGGCAAGTTTGGTTTTGGCAGCGTCTGGACTTGGACAGCGATTTGCGCTGACACCAAGCTGATGATCTCCTGGCTCGTGGGCGAGCGGAGCGTACCATACGCGGTCAAGTTTATTGATGATCTCGCCTCACGCCTTGCTCATCGGGTGCAATTGACCACTGACGGACACAAAGCCTATCTTCGGGCGGTCGAAGGAGCCTTCGGCGCAGACGTGGATTATGCCATGCTGGAAAAGCTGTACGCGGTTCCACCGCAAGAAGGTGTGACCACCCGCTACAGTCCGGCTCAGTGCTGTGGGACTCGAACCCATCGCGTGGCGGGGAATCCAGCCGACGAGCATATTTCAACGAGCTATGCGGAGCGGATGAATCTACAGATCAGAATGAACATGCGGCGCTTCACGAGGCTGACCAACGCGCACAGCAAGAAGGTTGAGAACCATCGGCACGCCCTGGCGCTCTATTTCATGTATTACAACTTCGCCCGGATTCATTCGACCCTGCGCGTCACCCCGGCCATGCAAGCAGGAGTGGCCGATCACGTCTGGAGCCTGGAAGAGATCGTGGGCCTCTTGGATTGAAACTTTACCAGTACCCAGAGGAGTTGCCCCTTGCATCGTCCCCCTGAATTCAGTACAATTCTCGCCGCTTGCTCGTTGTCTTTTATTCAGAAGACATCACGTCATAGGGAGGGTATCACATGAGCGGGAAAGTGTGGGGAATCATCGGCGCCTGCGGGTTGGTCCTGGTCAACACGTCCCTCGTCCTGGCCAATGAGCCCAAGGGTGGCGCGCCGGACTACAGCGGCATCACGGGACTCTATTATGCGATTATCGGGCTGATCCTCGCCTACGGCGTCTACGACACCTTCTTCAAGAAGTCCTAACTTATCGGGCCCCGTTCTGTTTTCACCGAACCAGCCGCGTCGATCGGACCACGATCCGACCGACGCAGCTGGTTCGAGCGGTGTTCGTTGCCCCCATCCTCTCCTTAAAATCTCCTCACCCCTGCGGGACCTTCGCCAGCAAGGGCTCCAAGACCGGCATCATATTGTCCACGATCACCCGATACCCTGCCCCCGTCGGGTGAATGCCGTCGGCTTGATTGAGCGCCGTCTTCGCGGCCACCCCTTCCAGAAAAAACGGCAGGTAGGGCAGTCGATGGATACGCGCCAACTCGGGGTAGAGGGCGGCAAAGCGTTCGGTGTAGTCAGAGCCGTAATTGGGGGGCAGCTTCATCCCGGCCAATACCACGGTGACTCCGGCTGCCTGCAACCGCTTGATGATTTCTTCCAAATTGGCGCGGGTCTGCGCCAAGGCCAACCCACGCAGACCATCGTTGGCGCCCAGGACCAGGATCACAATGTCCGGCCGGCTCTTGAGCACCCAATCGATCCGCCGCACCCCTCCGGCAGTGGTATCGCCGCTGACCCCGGCATTGACCACGCGGTAGCGGTACCCAGCCCGATCCAGCTTCCGCTGCAATTGAGCCGGATAGGATTCTTCCGCCGGCACCCCAAAACCCGCCGTCAGACTGTCCCCGAAGGCCACGATCTTGGGCAAGTCGAGGCGCGACTGGTCGCGGTTGCGTCCCGGCTGACTGGTCACGTCTGTGCCTAGTCGCTGGCCGAATCCTTCCTGAGGCAGGGCTGCAACGGACCGAGTTGGAGAGCGGCTCGGCGCAGAGACCGGCCCAGAGGACTGCTCACACCCGATCGCCGCAAGGCCGATCAGCCCCAGCACGAAACTTCGGAGGACCACCCGTTGAAATAGGTACGGCGTCTTACAAAGCATACAGTATAATGAAAGCCCGGTTGGGCCTTGTCTCTCCAAACAGAACAGAGTTGGGCTCAGCAGCCCTGGTAAGGATACCATGATCTCGGTCAATCATCTTGTGATGCGCCTCGCAGCAGGAGGCCATGCCGTCACCATCCTGGATAACCTCTCCCTTGAGATTCCTAAAAAACAAATGGTCGCAATCGTGGGGCCTTCCGGAAGCGGCAAGTCCACGTTACTAGGATTGATCGCCGGCCTGGACAAACCCACCTCCGGCTCGATCCTCTTGGATGGAGTGGAGATTACGGCCCTGGCCGAAAGCGATATGGCCCGTTACAGGCGACGCAAGATCGGCTACATCTTTCAATCCTTCCATCTGATCCCCACCTTGACGGCGCTGGAGAACGTCGCAGTGCCGCTGGAACTCAACGGCGATCCCCAGGCCAGGACAAGGGCGTTGGAACTGCTGGCCGCAGTCGGCTTGCAAGATCGGCAGAGTCATTACCCGGTGCAGCTCTCCGGCGGCGAGCAGCAACGTGTGGCCGTGGCCCGCGCCTTTTCCTGTCGTCCGCCGATCCTTTTGGCCGACGAGCCCACAGGCAATCTCGACTCAGCCACGGGCCGCCAGGTGATCGACCTCTTGCTCAGCCTCAACCGCGATCAAGGCAGCACCCTCGTCCTCGTCACCCACGACCAAGCCCTGGCCTCCTATACGGATCGGATCGTGACCCTGAAGGACGGCCGGATCGAGTCCGATACCTCGCCCCAAGACCAGTCGTGACGGCCTTTTCACTCAAGATGGCCTGGCGAGAGACCCGCGCGGCTTGGCGGCACTTCCTCTATTTCTTCATTTGCATTGCCCTGGGCGTCGGGGCCCTGGTCGGCGTCGGCTTGTTCGCCGTCAATGTGGAACGGGCCGTCACCACGGAGGCGCGAGGGCTCATGGCCGGCGATCTGGAAGTCCGTCTGACCAGACGTTTAAGCCAGGCAGGGGAGTCGGCCCTCACATCCCTCGCAGACCG
This sequence comes from Nitrospira sp., assembly GCA_016873525.1. Lineage (GTDB taxonomy): Bacteria > Nitrospirota > Nitrospiria > Nitrospirales > Nitrospiraceae > SCVQ01. The sequence goes on from VGXD01000026.1 coordinate 8,367, forward strand.
TGGGATCAAATCCACCCATGTCAGTGAGCTGGTGGCCATGGCTGCGGTTGTCGGCATTGAACCACACCGTCCGACGCAGATCGTCGAGCTGAAAGCGGTCGAAGCCGGCTATCCCTTCTACGGAACCTTGAGAGCCGAGCCGGACCGGCCATTGATGCAGTTGTTAGCCCCCCAGCCAGAGGCCTGTCCCTCTCGCCCTTGCCTCGGCGCCGTCGTCCAGGAATCGCTCTTGATCCGCATGGGCCTGGCGGTCGGCGATCGGATCAAGATCGGGGAGGCGCAGTTCACGATTACCGGCGTCCTGCGCAAGGAATCGGACCGCGTAGCCGGCGCCTTCAGTCTGGGGCCCCGCGTGATGATCTCCCATGAAGGCCTGGCTTCAGCGGACCTCATCAAGCCAGGCAGCCGCGTGAGGGAACGCTATCTGTTGAAAGTGCCCCAGGCCACCCCAATCGAGCCGGTGCTCTATGAACTGCGCGGCCGCCTCGCGAAGGACTCCGCCCGCGTGATTCATTACAAGGACGCGCAACCCCAGCTCCGGAGGTTTTTGGATCAACTGACACGTTACCTCGGCTTGATCGGTCTGACCGCGCTCTTCGTCGGAGGGATCGGCGTGGCCAGCACGGTTCAGGCCTTTCTACGCGAGAAACTGAACACGATCGCCATCCTCAAGATGCTCGGAGCCGATTCCGGAACGATTGTCAGGACCTATCTCCTCCAAGCCCTGTTTCTCGGCATGGTCGGAAGCCTGGCCGGTGTCGCGATGGGAGTCGGCTTGCAAGAAGTCCTGCCATCGCTCCTGACCACTCTCCTTCCATTGGATGCAATCGACCTTCATGTAAGCCTCTCCCTTTCATCCATCCTGCCGATTGTGAAGGGCCTGGCGATGGGCACCCTGACGACGCTGCTCTTTACTGCCTGGCCCTTGCTGGGCATACGCGACATCAGACCGGCCTTGATTTTCAGGCGCGACGTGGCCGGAGCCTCGCAGGAAGCCCACGCCACTGCACCTTCTGTCGCCCCTTGGCTTGAGTGGCACAAGCTGAAAGACTCTCTACTCAGTCTTCGTTGGCTCAAGGAATATCTGCTAACGCTCCGCGTTCTGACCGCCCTGGCGATCCTGGGCAGCCTGGCGGTCCTCTCCATCTGGCAAGCCGGCTCCTGGAGAATCGGCCTGATCTTCATCGGTGCCTTGGTTGTCGCCGTGGCCCTGCTCCTCCTTGCCGCCTTGGGGTTGATCCGGCTCCTCCGCTTCATCCCTAGCCCTCGCTCCCTGACGATTCGCCAGGCCCTCGGCAACCTGCACCGGCCAGGCAGTCAGGCCGCCGGCATTATGGTGTCGGTCGGCATCGGCGTCATGGTCATCGTGGCGGTCTCGCTTCTGGAACGGTCGCTCGTGGACCAGCTCGGCGAGAGCCGTCCCCTCGATGCCCCGACATTTTTCTTCATCGACATCCAGCCGGATCAAAAGGACGGTTTTCTGAGTCTGATTCGCAATCGGCTCCCTGAGGCCAGGCCCAACACCACGCCCCTGGTCCGCTCGCGTCTCTCGAGACTCAACGGCAAGCCGGTCGAAGTGGAGGAAGGCGACAGGGAACGGGAGCCCAAGGACGGGACGGAGCGAAACGGGAGAGAGACCAGACAGGGGTGGTACCGCACAAGGGAATATGTCCTGACCTTCCTCGAAGACCTGCCGAAGGACAACGTCGTCATCAAGGGGGCTTGGTGGGACCCCAAGAACCCCGGCGACAAGCCACTGGTCTCGATCGAGGAGGACGCAGCCAAAAACCTGGGCCTGGACCTGGGTTCCACCATCGAGTTCGACATCCAAGGCGCGACGGTTTCGGCAGACGTGAGCAGTATCCGTCAGGTGGAGTGGGGGAACTTCTCCACGAACTTTTACATGATCCTGTCGCCGGGCTCCTTGGACGGTGCGCCGGTCACCTACGTCGCCACGCTGCGCGTGTCACCTGAAGAAGAAGCCCCGCTGCAACAGGCGGTGGTGGCGGCCTTTCCAAACGTCACGGCCATCAATGTCGGCGACGTGATGGACAGTTTCACCAACATCCTCGAGCGCCTCGCCCTGGCCATCCGCGCCATCGCCCTCTTCTGTGTCCTGACCGGCGGAATCGTCATGGCCGCGTCCCTTGCGACAACCAGGTACAGACGCCTCTACGAGTCGGTGATCCTCAAGGCCCTGGGCGCAACCCGCGGCCTCATCGCCCGCTCCTTTGCAATGGAATATGCCATCCTTGGCTCCGTGGCCGGCCTCATCGGGACCGTCCTGGCCAGCGCCCTGTCCTGGGCCATGATGCATTTCGTTCTGGACCTGAGCTGGACGCTCCAGCCCTGGGTCCTCGTCTCCGGCCTCCTCCTGACCATAGTCCTGGCCCTTGCCGTCGGCTTCCTCAGCACCTTTCGCATCCTCGGCCAACGGCCCCTCGCAGTGCTCAGGCAGGAATAACCGGGAGCTGCCGGCTGAATCACCCTCCCGGTCGGCAATTGCTAAATCCCTCGGACTGAGGCAGGATCATTGCCATGGGAATCAGCCTCAAGATCGACGACCCCGCTCTGCTGAGCGCGATGCAAGCCCTCTGCACGATGGTACGAGAAGCGGGCGGGCGGGCGCTCCTGGTCGGCGGCTGCGTAAGGGATGCCGCGCTGGGCCTCCAGGCCAAAGACCTCGACATCGAAGTCTTTGGGATCGACCCGGCCCAATTGCACAAGCTCCTGCGCGGACGATTTCCTCTGGATGTGGTGGGACAGGCCTTTGATGTCATCAAGCTCCAGGGCCTTCCGATCGATGTCTCATTGCCCTGTCGCAGGTCCACGACAGGACCGGACCGCAAAAAACTCGATCGTCTCTGCGATCCCTCCATGACCTTTGAGGATGCGGCGGCGCGGCGCGACTTCACCATGAATGCGATCGCGCTTGATCCCCTGACCCAGGACGTGCTCGATCCTTACGGAGGGCTCCGAGACCTTGAGGCGAGAACCCTTCGCCATACCTCGGATCAATTCGGCGAGGACCCGCTCCGCGTCCTGCGCGCCATGCAGTTCGCTTCCCGCTTCGACCTGACCGTCGCGCAAGACACCGTCGCCCTCTGCCGCACCCTCACGCCTGACGGGCTTCCACAGGAACGCCTCTTCGAAGAATGGCGCAAGCTCATCGTCAAAGGTCTCCGTCCTTCTCGCGGGCTGAGCTTTCTGCGGGACTGCGGTTGGGTCCGGTATTTTCCTGAACTGGTCCCGCTCAGCGGTTGCCGGCAGGAGCCGGACTATCACCCGGAGGGCGATGTCTGGACCCACACGTTGCACTGTCTGGACGCCTTCGCCGGCGAGCGGAGCGGCGATGAATGGGAAGACCTCGTCGTGGGCCTTGCCGTCCTCTGCCACGATTTCGGCAAGCCGGCCACAACCAAGGTCGAAGATGGCCGGATCCATTCGAGGGGCCATGAGACAGTCAGTGAAGTCTTGACCCGTGCTTTCCTCGGTCGGCTCACGAACCAGGCCGACTTGATCGAAGCCGTGGCCCCGCTTGTCCAGGCCCACTTGCGTCCCCGAGCCCTCTTCGAGGCTCAGGCGGGAGCCAGTGCCATCCGGCGCTTGGCTCGCGAAGTGGGGCGGATCGATCGCCTGGTGAGGGTCGCCCGTTACGACCACATGGGACGGCCGCCGCAACCCTTCGATGGCTTTCCAGCCGGCCAGTGGTTGATTGAGAAGAGCCGTGGGCTGGGGGTCGAGCGTGAGGCGCCTCACCCCCTTGTCATGGGGCGGCACCTGCTGGAGTTGGGCCTTGAGCCAGGCCAGCGCATGGGAGCCATTCTCAAGGCTTGTTACGACGCGCAGATCGACGGCGCCTATGCCACGCTGGAAGAAGGCCTCGCCTATGCCAAGGGGCTCATCTCGTCTCCCGGGGGAAAACGGTTGTGACCCTCGATCTTTCAGCCGCCGTTACGCCGTCCTTGCCAAACGATCAAGGTAACGGCTGAGCGAGCCCCCTTCGCGCGAGCGAAAGGTCACCGCGATGCGGAGCTGTTCGAGGTACTGGTCGAGGGTCTTTCCTCCCAGATCGATCTTGCGATCGGCGATGAACCGATGCACATCCCGCTCAAGCTCCGGCGTCGCCAATCCAATGAACCCCTCGCACATCCGGCGCAGCCCCTGCTTGGGAAACTGCTTGTCCATCTGCTCCCAATTCGCCTGCACGAAGTTCCACGCCGGCTCCCTCCCGTAGACGTTCATCAGCACCAGCCGAACGATGAAGGGCGCATCCTGCATACGCAGGTCGCCATTGAGCGTGCTGGCCAGGGTCCGCTCCAACAAGGCCTGAGGCTGGAAGGCCGCCAAGGCATAGAGGTAGCGGCGTTCTTCTTGCGGCGTCGGCGCGGTCCGAAATCGTTTCAAAAACTCCTCGTACCGCTCTTGACCGCCGACATAGGCCAGGATGGCGATCAGCGCCGAGACCACGTTCGGGTCAATCCTGTCCGCCCTGGTTTTCGCACCTCCCTCCGCCTCCCGCAGGGAAGAAGCAAAGAGTTCGGCCGCCCGGCTTTGCGCCTCGCGGTCATTTCCGACCGTCCCCAGGGCCCTGATTAAATCGCCCCGGAGCTGTTTTGTGATTTCGTCTTCTCCTTGACGCGGTTGCCAGCCCAGGTCGGCCACAGCAGGCCCAACCCGATCGCGCACCAGGGCCTCGAGCCCGGACCGGCTTGCCGGATCGACGAGTCGGTACAGCGCGTGGAACGACTCGATCAGGATCGCCCACACGTTTTTGTCCCGATCGGACCGGAACCGCGCAGTCAGGTCGAGGTAGTCGCTCGCCGACATCAGCCCGGCCACCGTCGAGGCCCAGGCATCGTTGATCAGGTTGAACCGTTCGACCGCCGCCAGCCCGTCAGGCGCCAAGCTCAACACCAGCTCCAACAGTTCAGGCGTGTATCTCACGCGGTAGAAACCGTGCCCTCCCTCATTGATCAGCGCGGCTTCGAAGTCTTCCGGCAATGGAAGGCTTGTTTCCTCCTCCGTCAAAAGCAGCCGGTGCGTAGCGGCGGTTCCGCGTGACGTGATGCGAAGCTGGATGGGCACCTGCCACTTCTGCCCCTGCCCCTTGTTCAACTCAGCCTGGCTTGCGCCGCCGAGGGAGGGCGGCAGGGCAGAAGACGGCAGGTAGGAGAAGCGCTCCTGTTTGAACACCAGGTGGGCGCTGCCGCCCGTTCTGCTGAGACTGACGGTAATGAGCGGGTAGCCGGGCTGGAAGATCCATCCGTCCATGAGGGATGGAACCGGCTGGCGAGCCGCTTCTCCCAAGGCCTCCCAGAGGTCTTTCGTGTCGGCGTTCCGATGGGCATGCCGACGCAGGTACAACCGCACGCCGTCGCGGAACACCCTGGGGCCGATGTGTTGCTCCAACATGCGCAGGACGGAGGCTCCCTTCTCGTAAGTCAGCACGTCAAACATGGCATCGGCCTCTCGCGGAGCCCGCACCGGATATTCAATCGGACGCGAGTGGTGCAGGCCGTCCACGGACAAGGCGGCGGCGCGGGAGACGCCGAAGGAAGCCCATCGTTGCCATTCCGGCTTCCAGGCATCCACTGCCAGCATCTCCATGAAGGTGGCGAAGGCCTCGTTGAG
>VGXD01000027.1 GCA_016873525.1 Nitrospira sp.
CGATGAGACGTTGGAAAATTTGAAGGCCCAGAGCCTCTTGCCCCCCGAACGATTCCTCGAGTTCCTCGTCGACAAGGTCGGCTATTCCTCGTACCTGAAGGAGCAGATCAGGGCCGAGTTAAAAAGCGCCGGCGATCCCGTCACGCAAGTCACCGTGCTGCAAGGCATCATCCGCGACCTGTAGCCCTCTGCCATCGGAAAGTCGAACGCCGCGAGTTCAGCCTTTACAACTGCTTCAGCCGATCACACATCCCACGTGTTTCCTTCTTTGAACAAATCGTTCATGATCCGGTTCTTCTTTTCCGGGTCCTTCTCCAGCTTGAGGGCCTGAGCATAGTTTTCCATGGCCGTCTGCTGTTTCCCCCGCCGCGAATAGACCCGTGCAACGCCCAAATAGGCGCTGGCGTCTTCGGGATCAGCCTTGAGCGCCCGATTGAAGTTCTCGTAGGCTTCGTGGATCCGATCCTGGTTGAAGAGGAGCCAGCCGATCGCCGTATGGGCCGGGGCGAAGTCCGGATCCACCTGGAGCGACTCCCGATATTCTTTCATGGCCAAGTCCTTGCGGCCCCGGTTTTCATAGACCCCTCCGAGCGCAAAGCGAACTTCCGGGTCGCGGGGATTCAACCGGATTGCTTCTTTGTATTCCAGCAGCGCGGGTTCCATCTTCCCCTGCTCCGCCAAAGCGCAGGCCAGGTTGGCATGGGCCACGGGATCGTTCGGATTGAGTTTGATCACTTCCCGATACTGGGGAATCGCCATCTCGAGCTGCCCTTGCTCCTGATAGGCCACGCCTAAGTTCATCCTGGCCGGGGCATAGGAGGGGTCCTGCTTGACCGCTTCCCGATAGGCCTTGATCGCCATCTCGGGCCGGCCGGCTCGTTCGTGGATCTGCGCGAGGAAATAATGGGGGTAGGGAGAACGCGGATCCAGCCGGATCGCGTCCTTGTAACAGCCGACGGACTGTTCCGATTGCCCGGACTGAGACAGAAACAGCCCCTCTATGAGTCGGACATTCGCATTGCCCGGATGGGCTTTGACCAGGGCGTCGGTCCATTCCTTCACCCGCTCGATGTCAGCGGCCTCCTGCAAGGCCTGCGCGTGGACCTTCCAGGCTTCTTTGTATTCTCCCCTGACAAGGTGCACCACGTTCAAGATGAAATGCGGCTGCGGGTCCCTGTGCTCTCCTTGGTCCGACTCGGCCGCCCAGGCGGAAGCCCGGCTCCAAACCGAGGGCCAATCCCCCTGGATGATGGCGTCCTGAATGGCGGTCAAGTGATCCATGTAAAAAGACCGGGTATGGTTCGACGTGTTTTGGGAAATTCAGTATAGCACCGGCTCTCCAGCCGAAAAAGCCAGGGCTGGACGAGGCCGGCGGCCTATCGTGTCAGACGATCTTCCACATCCGGCGGCGTGGCTTGGATCTGGCCGCCCAGGAAAGGATAGCGCTCGGCAAGCTTCTGCTTCATCTGCCAGGCGATCGTGCGATAGGACCAGTGGCCTTTCACGCCGGAGCGCAACCGGGCGATATACTCCGCCTCGGCATAGTCCATCTTGAACAGACAGCGGACTTTAAACCCAAAGGGGACCGCGTAGAGCGCCGCCTCCTGGTGGGATTTGCGTAACCGTTCGACATCCTGCTTGACCGCGTCCATCGCCGCGCAGTAGTCGGAGGCCAGACCGGCCTCGGTCAGGGCCGGCGGCACATCATAGCCATGTTGGACGGTGAAGGTCTGCTGGATCTGCTGGCAACGCCGGTGCCGATGCAGGTCGCGCCAGCCTCCGATGTCCATGAGAATGTCGAAGATGAACGAATACCCGCTCCGGAACTCTTTGATCAGCTCGTCGTAGGGGCCCCGCTTTCTGAGCGCCACCTCGATCGTGTCCTGCTTTTGCTTCTCGGTCCAGCTTTGCACCAGCCTCAGGGTGTCCCGATAGGGCGCCTGCGAAGCCCGGTAGAGCAGCGTGGCGGCAAGTTCGTCCACCGGGTGATGGGGCTCGATCAACTCGACCGCTTCCGCCGCCGTCCAGGAAGAAGGCTGGTCGAGCCCGGCCGCTTTCAAGACTTCCTTCGCATGGCGGGCCAAGTCCGTGTAAACCTCGGCTTGATAGACGCTGGGCTGGGCATGGCGGGCCAACGTGGGAGCCAGCGGCTCGGCGGACCCGGCAGGCTGCCCCGAGAGTTCGCCCCAGACATTCAGCGGCGGACGCCGACAGGCGTCCTTCAATTCCTCTCCGATCGTCCGCAACTCCGGGAGCTGGGAGGACAGGAGCCGGGCAATCTGTTTTTCCAGCGTCCGGATGCTCACGACCTGCCCCACGTTCGTCCTCGACGCCAGCGGCAGCAGGTAGCGGGTGACGTCGAAGGCCCGCGCGGCAATGGCCCGATCGTAATCGCCCTCTTTCATGCTTGCGGGGCGAGGCGTGTGGTCCGAGAGGAACCGCTTCATGGGGTCATGGAGCTGGGCGTAGCCGGTGAACAAGCTTCCCAGAATGCCGAGATAGGCCCCTTCCGTCTCGGTCCCTCGGATCGAGTCCGGGACATAGCAGCCGCTCGGACTGTAGTTCTGGTAACGGCTGGACTTGGCTTGTCCGTCCCAGAGAGGTTCGTCTTCCAGGCGGATCGCCGCCAATTCCGAAATGTGTTCGAAGCAGATGATGACGTGCCCGAGGTCGGCAATGGAGGCATGGCCGTAAGCGAAGTAGAACTGCTCCCAGAACTTCTCGGAGGAATGGGCGTGGACCCAGCGGAGACTGTCCTCGATGGAGTCCGGAGAGCGGCTGTATCGCGCCAAGGCATAGGCCGATTTCTCCGGCGGCATGGGAGCCACGGCGATTACGCGGCGCGCTGGACCGTCAGTTGGCATGGAGTATCCGCAAAGTACTGAGTGCTGAAGGCTGAACGCTGAATGGAAGAATCAACAGGAGAAGACCGTTCTGTCCGTCGGTCATCATTCAGCGCTCACCACTCCGCATTTCCCGTTCGCGCCGCACTATACCCCTAGCCGTTAGGCTTCGCAAGAATGTCTCTCCTTGCTCAATATCCCACGCTCAGCCTTCGTCCTTCCGTCCCTCGCCTTACCCGCGTTGACTTGACTCGGACCCACGGCTATAGTGCGCGCAAGACGCGGGCACGAGGTCCGAGGCACGTGGCGAGAGGCGAAGAACCTTTTGCCCCTTGCCCCACGCCCCCTGCCCGGCGTTCGGGAGAACGCTATGATTCACGGCATCAAGGGAGTGAAAGATCTTCTTCCGGAAGAAGCCGCCCGCTGGCAGGTGATCGAGGCGGCGGCCCGTCGCCTGTCCACCCTCTACGACTATCGGGAAATCCGCGTCCCTATTTTTGAAGTCACCGAGCTCTTTGCCCGCAGCATTGGGGCCAGCACGGACATCGTCGAAAAAGAAATGTATACCTTCCAGGATCGGGACGGCTCTTCCCTCACGCTGAGGCCTGAGGCCACAGCCGGGGTGGTCAGGGCTTATATCGAACACAACCTGGGAGCCTCTCCGACCGCGCAAAAGTTTTTCTACCTCGGCCCCATGTTCCGCCACGAGCGGCCCCAGGCCGGACGGCTCCGCCAGTTTCATCAGTACGGGGTCGAGGCCTTCGGCAGCGTGAGCCCCTGGGCCGACGTAGAAGTGATCTCGCTCCTTTGGCGTTTCCTCTCCGAGCTGCATCTTCCCGGTCTGACCTTGGAGATCAATAGCCTCGGCAATGCGGCCGACAGGCCTGTGTATAAAGAAGCCCTGCTCGACTTCTTGAAGGGTCGGGAAAAGACGCTCTGCCAGAACTGCCAACGACGGATGGGAACGAACCCCCTGCGTGTGCTCGACTGCAAGGTGCCGACCTGTAGGACCGCGACAGAAGAGGCCCCCAAACTGACCGACCATCTGTCGCCGCAGTCCCGCCAGCACTTCCAGGAGGTGATCGGCGGACTGGACGCGCTGGGGATCCCCTATTTGCTGAATCCTCGACTGGTGCGGGGTCTTGACTACTATACCCTCACCACCTTCGAGGTCACCTCACAGCACCTCGGCGCCCAAAATGCGGTTGGCGCCGGTGGTCGTTACGACGGCCTCGTGGAGACTTTGGGTGGTCCGAAAACGCCCGCTATAGGGTTTGCCGTGGGGATGGAGCGGATTGCCCTCATGTTGCCGGCTTCCACCCTGCCGAGCCCTGGAAAAATGGTTTTTGTGGCAGCCTTCGGCCAGAAGGGAGTTCCTGCCGGCATGCAAATCCTCCACGAACTCCGCTCATTGGGGGTTCAGTCGGATAGCGATTATCGAGCCTTAACTCTGAAGGCTCACCTCCGCCAAGCCGACCGGCTTGGCGCCGCCTTCGTACTCATTGTCGGGGACGATGAAGCTGAAAAAGGACAGGTCATTCTTCGCGATATGGCCTCCAAGGAACAGCACGAACTGCCTCTTTCTGCCGCCGCGCACAGCGTGGCTACCCGCCTCCTTCCAGCCTGATTTTCCTGTTGACTTGTTCTCATGAAAAAGGTACATTCTCTTTGCGCTTTTTACTATTATAACTAATTGATTGTTTTGATTTATTTTATTATTTAAGCCCTGTGAATTTCTATGGAAAAAAAGAAGCTGGGTATATTGTTGTCCACACCCCCTTCTCATCCCAGTGTCACAACCGTTGCGCGCCTCTGTCAGGAAGCGCTCGGCGTCAATGTCGACGTTTATTTATATCTCATTGATGAAGGTGTCTTAAACCTTCGCGATGCACGGTTTCTTCAATTGTCCGCCTCGGGTATAAAGTTTTTTGTCTGTGCTTATGGCTGTCAACGGCATCGTGTCTCGACGGATCGTCTTGAAAAAGAAATCACATTATGCGGCCTGGTTGTGTTGTCGAACATCATCAACGGTTGTGATCGGTTTGTGGCGTTCAATTAGATAGACCGTTTTCCATGAAAGCCTTATGGCGCCCAGTATCGTCGTAGTGATTCGTGAAGACCCTCTGAAAACACATCGTGCCGTAGAGGCCTTGCGGATTGCGTTGGGATTGAGCACGGGGGATAATCCTTTGACGATCGTTCTCCTCGGCCGAGCCCCCCTCCTCCTCTCGGAAGACATTGAGGATGTCGTGGATGGAGATATTTTAGAAAAGTATCTCCCGTCGCTAAAGCAGCTATCTATTCCTTTTGTTGTTTCTTTAGGGGCCCAATCAGAATTTTCCTTTACCGACGGTTTTACGACCAAGGAATCTTCGCCTCCTGAAATTGCAACATTGATCGCTGAGTCAGACCGCGTGCTTGTGTTTTGAGGGGAGTGCTGTGAGAACGATTCTATATTTGGTCGGTAAGGATCCAACCCCTCTGTCTCAGAGTCTCTTCAAGACCGATTCGCAGGACACCTCCGTCATCCTGATCCAAGAGGCGGTGTCTTCCGTTCAGGTTCCCATATCACGGGTTTCTGCTCTTTCTGAGGATGTATCATCAAGAAACGCAATGTCTTCGCTTCCGACCCTGTCATACCAGGACGTCTTGCGAAGTATCTTCGAAGCCGATGCTGTTATTGCACTGTAGATGATGACTACTTCTTATCTTGCTATCCTTGGAAATAAAACTACCCGGAGTAGTAGGAGTAAGAGTAAGGGGTGTGAAATCTGTTGCTGCTTCACAAGCCATTGTTTATGGAAGGCTGTAAAGGTAATGTTGTGATACTCAATCTATGGGAAACAGTCTGATGGGTAGTGGAAGAGGTGAACTCAACCTGTGAACAGTATTAGGGCCGCGAGATAAATAGATGGCCCAGTGCGGATCAATCTCAGGGTTGATCACAGGAAGTAGACCAGGCAGTTTTAGAAATAGCGCGAGAGACGAATTGTTTATTCACAACTGTTAATAAGATTGTGAATAACCGGAGGTTTTCAGCGATGGGCATCGAAACTGTTTGGGAAGCGGCGCTGGCCTACGTCGGGGCCAAGGTCCCGAAGCAGGTGTTCGATACATGGTTTATTCCCGCACACCTTCGTGATATCGATGATGTAAGTGCTCGAATTGAGGTCCCTAATAGGTTTTTTGGTGAGTGGATCGACAAGAACTACCCGGGACTCCTTGCTGATGCCTTGGCGGCCTCACGAGGGGGGAGAAGAGTGGATGTTGCCTTTGTGGAGGGAGAAAAACCTTCTCCCCGTGCCGTACCGCCGGTTGACCCGATTCCTGGATTTGCCCCGTCAAATCGGAGCGCCCAAGTCGGACGACCCCGTCGGACGGTTCCCTTAAACCCCAAATACACATTTAAAAGTTTCGTCGTCGGCGCCAGCAATCAGTTTGCCCATGCCGCCAGCCGGGCTGTCGCCGATGCGCCGGCGAAGGCCTACAACCCCTTGTTCATTTACGGGGGGGTCGGACTGGGAAAGACGCACCTCCTGAATGCCATCGGCAACCACGTGGCGGAACAGTCAGACCTGAAGATCGCCTATGTGACGACGGAGCAATTTACCAACGAGGTGATCAACTCCATCCGTTACGATAAGATGATCGATCTGCGGAAGCGCTATCGGAACATCGACATGCTGCTGGTCGACGACGTACAGTTCCTGGCCGGCAAGGAGCGCACGCAGGAAGAATTTTTCCACACCTTCAACACGCTCTACGAAGCCCGGAAGCAGATCGTGCTGTCCAGCGACCGCTTTCCCAAGGAAATGCCCGACATGGAGGAGCGCCTCCGCTCGCGGTTCGAGTGGGGGTTGATTGCCGACCTCCAGCAACCCGACGTGGAGACGCGCATCGCCATCCTGCGCAAGAAGTCCGACGACGAGGGGATCGGGCTCTCCGACGATGTTGTGCAGTTCCTGGCCACGAACATGAAGAACAACATCCGTGAACTCGAGGGGTCGTTGATCCGCCTGGGCGCCTATTCCTCGCTGACCGGCCAGGCCATTACGCTGGACATGGCCAAAAACGTCCTCCGCGACATCATCGGCGAGAAAAAGAAAATCATTGCGATGGACGACATCGAGGAGGCCGTGGCCACGCGCTTCCACGTCAAGATCGCCGAACTGAAAAGCCGGCGCCGGAGCAAAACGCTGGTCCACCCGAGGCAGATCGCCATGTATCTCTGCCGGCAGATGACCGACTCCTCCTTTCCGGAGATCGGACGCCATTTTGGGGGCAAAGACCATACGACGATCATCCATGCCTGCAAACAGATCACCAAGGCCCTTGAGGTCGATGCGACGCTCAAGACGACCTTGGAGAGTCTGAAGGCCCAGATCACGAAGGGGTAAGATGCGGAACGAGCCTAGCACAGGGGAGACCGCCCGATGAAGCTACGAATTAGCAGGGACGAACTGTTGACCGCGCTCCAGCGTGTGCAGGGAGTGGTGGAAAAGCGAAACACCATGCCCCAGCTTTCCAACATCCTGGTCGAGGCCAAGCCGGAAGGCGTGGATGTCACGGCCACGGACCTGGAGATCGGCATGCGGGGCCTCTACAAGGCCACGGTGCAAGAACCGGGGGCCATCACGCTGTCGGCCCGCAAGGTCTTTGAGATATTGAAGGAGCTGCCGGCCGGCGAAGTCGAACTCACCGTCGGAGAGAACAACTGGGCGACGATCCGGTCCGGAAAGAGCCAGTTCAAGATCGTCGGCCTGCCCGGCGGCGATTACCCGGCGTTGCCGTCGATCGAACGCGAGGGCCTCACCCCCTTGACCGGGTCGGGGCTGCTGGAACTCATCCGCAAGACGCTCTTTGCGGTGGGGGACAATGACGCCCGCTACATCCTGAACGGGCTGCTGGTCACCCTCCTCGTCTCCGAGAAGAAAACCACCCTCCGGCTGGTCGGCACGGACGGTCACCGCCTGGCCCTGGCCGAGCAGGAACTGGCCTCGGCGGGCGGCAAGGAGGCGGCGAAGGAAATCAAGGCGATCATTCCGAAAAAGGCCGCCTTCGAGATGCGGCGCCTGCTCGAAGAAGGGGACGGCGATCCGCTGATCGGCTTCACGAAAAATCTCATGATCTTCCGCAAGAGCGGATTGCTCCTGACCTCGCGGCTGATGGAAGGCAACTACCCGAACTATCAGCAGGTCATTCCGAAAGAGAAGGATCAGTATAAGCAGGTCAGCGTGGACCGGCTGGAGATGGAGGGCGCGCTCCGCCGCGTCGCCGTGCTCTCGCGGGATAAGACGAACGCCGTAAAGCTCACGCTGGCGCCGGGCAAGATGACCCTGTTCTCCAGCAACCCGGACTTCGGCGAGGCGACCGAAGAATTGTCGGCCCAGTACAAGGGCGAGGCCCTGACGACCGGCTTCAACGCCCGCTATCTCCTGGACGTGCTGGGAGTCATGGACGGCGAAGCGGTCTCCCTGCAGATGGACAACCCGCTGAGCCCCTGTCTGGTCCGGGAGCCGGGCAACGCGGGCTTCACCTGCGTGGTGATGCCGATCAAGGTGTAAAGCGCGTCACGCATTACGTGACGAAGTAGAAGTAGGAGGCGGATGGCGATCAAAGACGCAAAGATGGACGCGCCGAGCCAGGCGAAGTCCGACAGTTACAATGCCGACCAGATCAAGGTGCTGGAGGGGCTGGACGCGGTCCGCAAGCGGCCGGCCATGTACATCGGCAGCACCGGCGTGGACGGGCTCCATCATCTCGTCTACGAGGTGGTGGACAACAGCGTCGATGAGCACATGGCCGGGTTCGGCGAATCGATCGAGGCTACGATCCACATCGACGGCAGCGTGACGGTCGTGGACAACGGGCGCGGCATCCCGACCGGCATGCACTCCACCCAGAAGAAGTCCGCAGCCGAGGTGGCCCTGACCGTGCTGCACGCCGGCGGCAAGTTCGAGCAGGGAGCCTACACGGTCTCCGGCGGCCTCCACGGCGTGGGCATCTCCGTCGTCAACGCTCTCTCGGAATGGCTGGAGCTGGAAATCTGGCAGGACGGCCAGACCTTCGAGCAGCGCTACGAGCGGGGCAAGCCCACCGCGCCCCTCAAGGTCACCGGCAAGACGAAAAAGCGCGGGACCATGGTCACGTTCAAGCCGGACAGCCAAATCTTTGAGACCCTGGAGTTCAGCTTCGACGTGCTGGCCCAACGCCTGCGCGAGCTGGCCTTCCTGAACAAGGGCCTGGCCATCACCCTCAAGGACGAGCGCAAAGAAAAGGAACAGACCTTCCGCTACAAGGGCGGGATCGTCTCCTTCGTCGAACACCTCAACGAGGCCAAGACGCCGCTCCACAAGACCATCTTCGTCGAGGTCGAAAAGAGCGACATGATCTTGGAGGTGGCCCTCCAGTACAACGACAGCTACGCCGAAAACCTCTTCTCCTTCGCCAACAACATCAATACGAAGGAAGGCGGCACGCATCTCGTCGGCTTCAAGGCGGCGCTCACCCGGACCATCAACAACTACGCGAACGCCCACGACTTGCTGAAAAAGGAAACGGAGTCCCTGACCGGCGACGACGTCCGCGAGGGTCTCACCGCCGTGGTCAGCGTCAAGCTGCGCAATCCCCAGTTCGAGGGCCAGACCAAGGCCAAGCTGGGCAACAGCGAGGTCAAGGGCATCGTGGAGGCGGCGGTCAACGAGGCGCTCGGGGACTACTTCGAGGAAAATCCCTCGATCGCCCGCAAGATCATCGGCAAGGCCATCGACGCCGCCAGGGCCCGCGAGGCGGCGCGCAAGGCCAAGGACCTGATCCGGCGCAAGAGCGCGCTGGACGGAGGCTCGCTGCCGGGCAAGCTGGCCGATTGTTCGGAGAAAGACCCGGCCCATAGCGAATTGTTCATCGTGGAGGGCGACTCGGCCGGCGGCTCGGCCAAGCAGGGGCGCGACCGGAAGTTCCAGGCCATCCTTCCGCTCAAGGGCAAGATCCTGAATGTGGAGAAAGCCCGGTTCGACAAGATGCTCTCCAGCGACGAAATCCGCACCTTGATCATGGCCCTGGGCACCGGCATCGGGCGCAAGCGCGAGGAAGCGGAGGGCGAGAAGGCCAAGGAAGACAAGGACGCCTTCGACATCACCCGCGCCCGCTACCACAAGATTATTCTCATGACCGACGCGGACGTGGACGGCAGCCACATCCGGACCCTGCTCCTGACCTTCTTCTTCCGCCAGATGGTGGAACTCATCGAGCGCGGCTACATCTACATCGCGCAACCGCCGCTCTTCAGGGTCAAGAAGGGCAAAACCGAGCGGTACTTAAAGGATGAAAACGCCCTGAACGAATATCTCTCGGACTTGGCCGTGGAGGATGTGGAGGTCTACGTGGAGAGCGCCCAGGCCTTCGTGACCGGCCGGCGCCTCCTGCCGATCCTCAAAAAGCTCATCGCGTTCGAAGCGTTCGTCGCCCGCTTCAGCAAGAAGCAACGCGAGGGCGGCGTTCTGCGGGCCTTCGTGGACGAGCCCGGCCTCGACCGCGACCTGCTCAAGAACGTCACCGCGCTCAAGAAGGTCGTGGCCAACGCCAAGAAGACCCTGAGCACCGCCTATCCCAAAGCCACCGTCGCGCTCGACATCGTCGAGGACGAGGAACATCAGTCCAACAAGGTCATCTGCAGGATTCAGACGAACGGCATGGCGCACAGCCTGGAAATCACCCACGAACTGGTCGGCTCGGCCGACTTCCGCGAACTGCAAAAGCTGGCGCCTTCGGCCATTGGCCTGGGGAGCGCCCCCTACAAGCTCAAGGCCAAGGACGTGCAGAAGGAGTTGTCGGGCACGGCCGAACTGGTCCGCGAGATTCTGGAAATCGGGAAACAGGGGTTGGGGTTGCAGCGCTATAAAGGTCTGGGCGAGATGAATCCGGGACAGCTCTGGGAAACCACCATGAACCCGGAGACCCGGTCTCTCATGCAAGTGAAGCTGGAGGACATCGCCGGGGTGGACGACATCTTCTCCATCCTGATGGGCGACGAGGTGGCGCCGCGCCGCGACTTCATCCAGCAGCACGCCTTAGAGGTCCGCAACCTCGATGTGTAGGAGCTGATGGCTGATGGCGTATGGCACAAACAAGAATCCGCTCAGACCATCAGCTATAAGCCGTATGCCATCGGCTCTTTTCTGAGGAGACTCCATGCCCGTTGACGAACGACTGACCCAGATTGCCATCGAAGACGAGATGCGCTCGTCCTACCTCGATTACGCGATGAGCGTGATCGTGGGACGCGCGCTACCGGACGTGCGGGACGGCCTCAAGCCGGTCCACCGGCGGATCCTCTACGGCATGAACGAGATGGGCCTGGTCCACAACCGGGCCTACCGCAAGTCGGCCAAGATCGTCGGCGAGATCATGGGGAACTACCACCCCCACGGCGACACGGCGATCTACGACACGCTGGTCCGGATGGCGCAGGACTTCAACATGCGCTATCCGCTGGTGGACGGCCAGGGCAACTACGGCTCGGTGGACGGCGATCCGCCGGCCGCCATGCGCTACACCGAGGCCAGGCTCACCAGGCTGGCCGAGGAGATGCTGGCCGACATCGACAAGGAGACGGTCGATTTCGGCCCGAACTACGACGAGTCGCGGACCGAGCCACGGGTGCTGCCGGCCAAGGTCCCCAACCTGCTCGTCAACGGCGCCGGCGGCATTGCGGTCGGCTACGCTACCAACATTCCCACGCACAACATCGGCGAGGTCGTCTCGGGCTTGGTCCTCCTCCTCGACAACCCGGACATCACGATCCCCCAACTCATGAAGGCGATCCCCGGGCCGGACTTCCCGACCGCCGGGTTCATCTACGGCACGCAGGGGATCAAGGACGCCTATACGACGGGCCGGGGCCTCCTCACGCTGCGCGCCAAGGTGAATATCGAGACCGACGAGCGGACCGACCGGGACCGCCTGATCGTCACCGAGATTCCCTATCAGGTCAACAAGGCCCGGCTGATCGAGAAGATCGCCGAGCTGATCCGGGACAAGAAGATGGAGGGCATCTCGGACCTGCGCGACGAATCGGACCGGGACGGGCTCCGCATCGTCATCGAGATCAAGAAGGGCGACATCCCGCTGATCGTGCTCAACAATCTGTACAAGCACACGCAGCTTCAGACCACCTTCGGCGTCATCATGCTGGCCCTGGTCCACAACCGGCCGGAGGTGCTGACGCTCAAGCAGATCCTGGAGGCCTTCATCGAGCACCGGCGCGAGGTCGTCATCCGACGGACGGCCTACGAGCTGCGCAAGGCCGAAGAGCGGGCCCACATCCTGGAAGGGCTCAAGATCGCCCTCGACAACCTGGACGCGGTGATTCAACTGATCAGACGCGCGCAGTCCCCCGAGGTCGCGCGCGCGGGCCTGGTGCGGCAGTTCCGGCTGTCGGAGATCCAGGCCAACGCCATCCTGGACATGAAGTTGCAGCGTCTGACCCAGCTCGAGCGCAACAAGCTGATCGAGGAATATCAGGAGGTGCTCAAGAAAATGGAGTACCTCCGCTCCATCTTGGCGAGCGAATCGCTGGTCCGCAAGATCATCAAGGACGAGCTGCTGGCCATCAAGGAGGCCTACAAGGACGAGCGGCGGACGCAGATCGTCAAGGAAGAAGCCGAGATCAGCGTCGAGGACTTGATCGCCCAGGAGGAGGTCGCGGTCACGATTTCCCACGCCGGCTACATCAAGCGCAATCCCGTCTCCCTCTACCGGGCGCAGCGGCGCGGCGGCAAGGGCAAGATCGGCATGGGCATCCGGGACGAAGACTTCGTCGCGAACCTCTTCACGGCCTCGACGCACGATTACCTCCTGTTCTTCACGGACGCGGGCAAGGTGTATTGGCTCAAGGTGCACGAGATTCCGGAGGCGGGCCGGGCCGCCAAGGGCAAGGCGCTGGTCAACTTGTTGGCCTTGACCGGAGACGAGAAAGTCACCGCCACCCTGCCCGTCAAGGAGTTTCGCGACGACCGCTACGTGGTCATGGCCACGAAGCATGGCATCATCAAGAAGACGGAACTCTCGGCCTACGGGAACCCGCGCCAGGGCGGCATCATTGCGCTCACGTTGGACCAGGGCGACAAGCTGATCGGGGTGGAGATCACGGACGGCCGGCGAGAAATCCTTTTGGGCACGCGCCAGGGCATCGTGATCCGCTTCAAGGAAGAAGAGGCCCGGCCCATGGGCCGCACCGCCCACGGGGTGCGCGGCATCACGCTGGAAGAGGGCAACGAAGTGATCGGGATGGAGACCATCACGCCGGACAGCACCACGTCGATCCTGACCATCACCGAGGGGGGCTACGGCAAACGGACCCCGGTCAGCGAGTACCGCATCCAGGGGCGGGCCGGCAAGGGTATCATCAGCGTCAAGACGACGGAGCGGAACGGCTTGGCCGTGGGTTTCCTGCAAGTGCGCAATAACGACGAGATCATGATCATGGCGGCGCAAGGCAAGATCCTCCGGTGCAAGGTGGACGACATCCGCGAGATCGGCCGGAATACGCAGGGCGTCCGCGTGCTCGAATTGGACAGTTCCGAAGACCGCGTGGTGGGCGTGGCGAGGCTTGCCGAGGTCGTCGAGGGCGGAGACGCGGCGGACAGCGACGGAGGCTGAGGGAAAGCCCTCAGCAGTCTGCTCTCCGTGATCGGTAGAAACTACAGCAACTCGCTCTTTTCCTGCCAGTGGCCGTCCAGGTGCTTACATTATGCCTCCTCCCTGTAAACTGACGACTGATCACTGATGACCGAGAACCTAAGCGCGGGCAGGGACTCACAGGCGGGGGCGCAAGCCGCGCAGCCAGGAGAACCGCAAAAGAAAAAACTCGATACCCTTGTCAAGCTGGCCCTGGGCGTCTTCTTCAGCTCCTTTGCGCTGATCTGGGGCGGGATGTTCTTGAGCCGCCCCGATCGCTCCATCCCCCCCTACAGCATCGGCTCCCAGAAGGGCACGACTGTGGCGGTCCACGTGCCGGCTTGGACCAGCGACACAGCCATCGAGGTCCTCATCGAGCGGTTCCGCAAAGTGGGGCGCGAGACGCGGGATTTCGGCAAGATGAAAATCCAGCCGACAA
>VGXD01000028.1 GCA_016873525.1 Nitrospira sp.
TGCGGGCATCGTCATCCGGCTCCACGGCGCAGGCCACGCCTGGCCTCGACCGTCTCAGGCTGGAATCACGGTTTCGCGGTCTTGGAACGGCCCCGCTCCAGAAGCCCCATCATCAGAAGGGGCCAGACCACCGTGGCATCGCTCAAGACTTCGGCAAACCGCCCGCCTTCCTCCGGCGCCACGAACTTGCCCCAGGAAATTCCTTCCTGGTACGTGCATCCGCTCAAGCCGCCCCAGTAGTCCGGCTCCGGACAGATGCGGACGCCGTAATGAAAGCGCGGCGGCTTCACGTTCAGCCCCAGCCGAACGTTGCCGATCTCCACGTAGGGCGCGACCTGCTGCGCCCAGTTTCTCGGCACGCCGCCCCCGATCGTCAAGATGCCCAGCCGTTTGGCCGACAAAATGCGATCCGTATAGCTGTTCAGGTCCAGGTAGGGATTAAACGTCGGCCGGACCTGATGCAGGGCACGCAGGATGCCGAGGTCCCCCTCAGGCCCCGCTCCCTGCCCCTGGCTTCGCGCCCGATCGACTTCATGGCCCATCGCCCAGGTCGCCACATCCAGCCCCATCTCGGAATCGGTAAACGCAGGGATATAGACCGGCACGCCTTTCTGGCAGGCGCTCTTGAGAATGCCGGCTCCCTCGTGTTCCTCGACCAGCGTCCGGCCCAGTTCCCGCGTCAACAGCTCGGAGGAGAGCATCTGATCGCGAGGAATCCGCTTGAGCGTCTTCGACATGACCTGCTCGACATAGTTCAAGTTCGCTTCCATCTCCAACGTGTCGTAGACCCGGTTATAGCCCTTTTCAAACAATTCCTCGTCGCTCACGGAGGGATCGTGCCGGTAGTGGGTCTTGCCGACCGATTCGCTGAGCCCGTGCGCGATCAAGGCGCCGGTGGAGACCACCGCCTGCACCATGCCGTGGTCGATCATGCTGCTGATGATCTTCCCCATCTTGGCAATGGTCATCGCGCCGGACAGGGTCATCACGACGAAGCAGTCGGGATCCTCGATCATGGCCGAAAGAACCTCGAACGCCTCCCCTAACCGCCGACCGCCGAACGCCGTCTTGCGCATGGCCATCAGCAGATCCGAGAAGGATCGGACCTGACTGGGATCGAGCGGTTCAAGGGCCTCAAGCCCGTCCTTGGCCCCATCGTGAAATTCCCGTGACTGCATCAAACGCCCCCCCCCTTGCAACGCCGGTTCTCGTTGAGGCACCCGCCATTCATGCACGAGCAGCGCCCCTCGACAGCGCTCACACCATAGCCTAAGCGCGACAAAAAACTCAAGCGCAGTCGGCACCTTCGGCATACCGCTGCGATTCGGCCTGTCCCCTGCGCCTTCCACCAAACCCTGGGTTTTCCCACCCCTTCTGCTCCCCAGCCGCAACGACAACCGGCACGGACAGGCAGGGTGCGGGAAGAGCGCGACAGGGCCAGCCCTGTGAGATTTTGATAGGTTTGTTTCCTATCGCTTGAATCACTTTCAACTATACGTGTTCCGTTGACAAAAATCCTGCGCCAGCGCATGCTTCACGCCAGTCGGCCTTTCACCAAAGAAAGGAGCCGCATGTCCAACTACCCCTCCTCCGCCTTTCTCGTTCTCCTCGCGCAGCATCGAGGCGCAACGGAAGATTTTCTTGTGCGCGACTGTTGCGACGCGATCTTGGGCTGTGCCAATCTCAGCCCGCCGAATCCCTTCTGTCCGGTCAGGCAATTTCTCGCCGCCGAACAATCCCGCGCCCAGACCAGCCCAACCCCGCCGCCTGCCCCTGATCCGAAGCAGTCAGCCAACCTGCACAATTCCTTTGAGTTCTTCAGCGCCATGCTGGAATGCGGACAAGCCACGAATTTATTGGGGCGGATCACCTGTCCGATCTATCAATTTCTCCAGGCCAATTCCACGGCCAACCCTCGCCCTCTCTCCATGCAAAAGCCCGGACAGCCGTCGGGTTTTGGCGCCATCGCAGACCTGCTCCAGTCCCTGCTCGACCGTAAACCCTCCTCCCCTTGATTCCGCATGCCCAGCCCTTCTGGAATGCGTCAAGCCCTAGCAGAAACTCACCAAATAAGTCGGCTAACGTAGGGAGTTGGCTCTGAGGACAGGCACGAGGAGGAGAGGAGTCTTAGCGAAAGGGCTGTTTCTGCTCGCTGGACGCTAGAGCAAGCGGCCGTCGCGACATGCGGTTGGTGGTCCCAACGGGATTCGAACCCGTGTTTGAGCCTTGAGAGGGCTCCGTCCTAGGCCAGGCTAGACGATGGGACCAGCCGGTCGTGCAAGGTGCGGCAATATGAAAGAGCCGATCCACCGGGGATCGGCTCTTCGAGAGCGGAAAACGTACCGTATGACTGCGTGGCTGGGGGACTAGGATTCGAACCTAGGTAGTCAGATCCAGAGTCTGACGTCCTACCACTAGACGATCCCCCAAGCGCGTGCCCAGCGTAATATACTGGCTGGGTAGAGTCAAGGGCGTGTGCGTCCGGCCAGCGCGATGCCCTGGCGCAACCGAGCCAGGGTCCGGTCTCGCCCGAGCAAGTCCATCACCTCGAAGATCCCGGGGCTGGCGGTGCGGCCCGTCAGCGACACCCGGACCGGCTGAGCCAGTTGGCCGATCTTCAGCCCTTCTTCTTCCAAAAAGTTCTTGAACGTCTCTTCCAGGACCGCTTTCGAGAAGTCGGCCACGCCTTCGAGCCGGTCCGTCAGTTTGGTCAACGACGGGGCAATCGCCGGCGTAAGGAATTTTTCTGCCGCAGCAGGCTCGACGGTGAGTTCTTCCTGTAGATAGGGCACAGCCGCCGTGGCCATTTCCACCAGAGTCTTGGCCCGTTCCCGCAAGGTGACCACCAGCTTCTCCATCCAGACATCCGATGCTTTCGCAGCGGCCTCGCCCAGATCAACCTGTCCGAAAAACGGCCGCAGCAGCCCGGCCAGCCGTTTCGGCTCGCCGTGCTGGATATAGTGCGCGTTCATCCACAGGAGTTTGTCCGGATTGAACACCGCGGAGGATTTCTGCACATGGGCTAGGTCGAACTTTTCAATCAACTCGGCCAGCGCAAAGATCTCCTGATCGCCGAACGACCAGCCGAGACGCACCAGGTAATTGATCATGGCTTCCGGCAAATAGCCCATATCTTTATACGCCAGGATCGACGTGGCGCCATGCCGCTTGGACAGCTTGGCCTTGTCGGCGCCCATGATCATGGATAAATGCCCGAAGGACGGAATCGCATGTCCCAGAGCCTTGAAGATCGGGATCTGCCTGGGGGTGTTGTTCAAATGGTCGTCGCCGCGGATGACATGGGTAATGCCCATCAGCGCATCATCCACCACCACGGAGAAGTTGTAGGTGGGGTAGCCGTTGGAACGGAGGATGATCAGGTCGTCCAAGACGTTATTGTCGAACACCACCCGTCCCTTGATCAAATCCTCCACCACGATCTGGCCTTCTCGAGACGCCTTGAAGCGGAGTGCGGCGCTTCCGCTCGGCACGGTGATCCCGCGTTCGCGGCACCGCCCATCGTAGCCGGGCTGAAGCCCCTTGGCCATCGCCTCCTTCCGCCGTGCCTCCAAGTCCTCCGCCGTGCACAGGCACCAATAGGCCTGCTGCTGTTCCAGCAAACGCAGGGCCTGCTGCCGATAGAGGTCCATGCGCTCGGTTTGACGAAAGGGCCCCTCGTCCCAATCCAGCCCCACCCACCGCATACCGTCCAGAATGGCTTGGATGGCCTCATCGGTCGAGCGATCTTGATCGGTATCCTCGATGCGCAGGATGAGTTTTCCTTTGGCATGGCGGGCAAACAACCAATTAAAGAGCGCCGTGCGGACCCCGCCGATATGCAGGTAGCCGGTCGGGCTCGGAGCGAACCGTACTCGAACTTCAGCCATTATGATTGCTCACGACATGGAACCAACATCGAGCCTTCGAGAATTTTGTATCAATAGCATGCCCCTAGGGTGAAGTAAAGACGACGAGCCGGGCCCTGCCGCCACCAGGCTGGCTTGTCTTCGACTCCTTGTCCTTGAGAGAAAGCGTTACTGGGGCGGAAGCGGGAGGCTCGACACTGCGCTGCGCGAGTTTGGTCGTGGAACGTTCAGTGGCCTTCTTTGGCAAGGTTTTTGTTCACGGCGGGGATTTCCACCAGCAGATCCATCGTCCCATTCGGCACGCACTGGCAAGCCAGTCGTGATTGCAAGGTCAGCCCCGGAGCCTCTTCCAATTGATCGAACTCATCGTCCGTCCCTTCGGGACAGGACTGCAACCCCTGCTTCACGACGATATGGCAGGTGGAGCAGGCACAGACTCCACCGCAGACATGCTCCAAGTCCACCCCAGCCCCCAAGGCAATGTCCAAGAGACTGCCAGGAAGGCCGGTGGGACCATAGGGAATTTTCTCCGGCTCAACCAACACCTTGGTTGTCTTATTGTCAGGCGAGACGAAGGTCACCGTGTACGGTTTCACCGGCCGTGCCGCTTCAGCTTTTTCAATATAGGGATTGGTTCCACCCATCACCGCATCCTTACTGTTAAGATTCTTGCAACGCTTTGGATGACCTACTGTACCATAGTCAATATTTTCTGCGCACGGCTTATTTTACACCATAACATCTTGTATTGAATGGTATTATCATTCATTGACAGGACAGCTTCACCGATGATAAACTTTGTCCGACTAATTTGATCGGAGACCTGTCTGGTCCCCGACTCTGCCTGTCGGAGGTTGATCGTGCTCAAGCTTTCCAAAAAAGCCGATTACGGGTTGATGGCCCTTCAGTACATCGCTTCGGTGCAGTTCGACGATGTTGCGCGAGCCAGGATCGTCAACACCAAGGAAATTGCCGAGGAATACCACATTCCGGTGGAACTCCTCGCCAAGGTGCTCCAGGCACTTGCCAAGCACGGTCTCGTCGAAAGTCAAAACGGCCCGAAAGGCGGATACCTCCTGGCCCGCAACGCCGGAGCGATCACAATTGCCCAGGTTTTGGAAGCCATCGAAGGCCCGCTGGGGATCGCGGACTGCTATCACGACAAGGAAGAGTCGGTCTGCGTGCAACGCGAACACTGCAATATCAGAACCCCCCTGCGCAAAGTGCAGGACAGCATCTATCAACTGCTGAACAGCATGACCGTCGAAGATATGATGGGCGGCACGCCCTTGATTACAATCCAGCCGACCACGACCGCAGAAGGAGTCGAGCGATGAAATTTCCGATTTTCCTGGATAACCATTCCACGACCCCGATGGACCAACGGGTCCTGGACGTGATGCTCCCCTACTTTGTCGAGAAGTTCGGCAACGCGGCCAGCCGGAACCATCCCTTCGGATGGGAGGCCGAGGAAGCGGTCGAGCGCGCGCGTCAACAGATTGCCCACCTCATCCACGCCGACGCCAAAGAAATCGTATTTACCAGCGGCGCCACCGAGTCCGACAACCTCGCGCTCAAGGGCGTGATGGATATGTACCGCGAGAAGGGCGACCACCTCATCACCTCCCTGACCGAACATCGCGCCGTGCTGGACACCGCCAAGACCCTCGAATCGAAGCGGGGGATCAAGGTCACCTATCTGCCCGTGGACAAGTACGGGATGGTCAATCCGGACGATGTGCGAAACGCGATCACCGACAAGACCGTGCTGATCTCGATCATGCTGGCCAACAACGAAATCGGGACCATCAACCCGATCAAGGAGATCGGCAAAATCGCCAAGGAGAAGGGCATCCTGTTCCACTGCGACGCCACCCAGGGTGTCGGCAAAATCCCCGTGGACGTCCAGGAAATGGGCATCGATCTGATGTCCTTCTCGGCCCACAAAATTTACGGGCCCAAGGGCGTGGGGGCGCTGTATGTCAGAAAGAAGGGGCCGCGCGTCCGGCTCACTCCGATCATCGACGGCGGCGGCCATGAGCGCGGGATGCGCTCCGGCACCCTGCCCGTCCCGCTGATCGTGGGCTTCGGCAAGGCCTGCGAGTTGTGCGAGCAGGAGATGCCCGCCGAATCGGTCCGGCTGGCGACGATGCGGGACCGCCTCAAGGACGGGATCATGACGAAGCTGGACGAGGTCTACTTAAACGGGCACCCCACCCAGCGGCTGCCGCACAACCTGAATATCTCCTTCGCCTACGTCGAAGGCGAGTCCTTGCTCATGGGCGTCAAAGAGATCGCGCTGTCCTCCGGATCGGCCTGCACCTCGGCGACCCTGGAGCCTTCCTACGTCCTCCGCGCACTGGGCGTGGGCTCGGACCTGGCCCATTCTTCGATCCGGTTCGGCTTGGGACGGTTCAATACGAACGAGGAAGTGGACTACACGGCCACACGCATCATCGAGATCGTGACGAAGCTGCGGGAAATGTCCCCCTTGTACGAGATGGCAAAAGATGGCATCGACCTGAAGACCGTCCAGTGGTCGGCGCATTGACGATAACCGTGACCGGCACCGCGTAACACGGAGGAGGATTGCACCATGGCATACAGTGAAAAAGTCGTCGATCACTTCAATAACCCGCGCAACATGGGGAGCTTCAAGAAGGACGAAGAGGACGTGGGCACCGGCATCGTCGGCGCGCCGGAGTGCGGCGACGTGATGAAGCTGCAGATCAAGGTGCAGGACGAGAAAATCGTGGACGCCCGATTCAAGACCTTCGGCTGCGGATCGGCCATCGCCAGCTCGAGCCTGGCCACCGAATGGCTCAAAGGCAAGACCCTGCAAGAGGCCCAACAGATCAAAAACACCGATATCGTGCAGGAACTCAACCTGCCGCCGGTCAAGATCCATTGTTCGGTCCTGGCCGAGGATGCGATCAAGGCGGCCCTGAACGATTACAAGAAAAAAACCGAAGAGAAAAAGTAAGCCGCAGGCGGCGGCCCATCAAGGAGTCGACAATGGACGCAACGAATACGACGAACGCACCGGTCATCACGCTCAGCGCAGCCGCGCTGGCTGAAGTCAAGCGCCTGCTCAACGTGCAAGGCATCACCGAAGGCGGCCTCCGCGTCGGGGTCAAGGGCGGCGGCTGCTCGGGACTGAGCTATACGGTCAACTTCGACGACAAGATCGGCCAGTACGACACCGTCTACGAAATCGACGGGGTCAAGGTGCTCGTGGACGCCAAGAGCGCCATTTACCTCCAGGGCACCCAACTCGATTTCCAGAAAGACTTGATCGGGGGAAGCTTCAAGTTCATCAACCCGAACGCCAACAAGACCTGCGGCTGCGGGGAATCGTTTTCGGCCTGATGGCTGCGGCCAGGACACACCCTATGACGACGGATGGAATGCAGAAAGCCCCGACGAAACGCAGCGAACTCCAGATGGCTCGGAGCATGTGCTGGCACTGCCAGTCCGAGATCACCGGGGAGTATTTTTGCGAGCAATGCGTCAAGGTCCAGCCCTTGTCGAAGGAGATGGACTACTTCACCTGTCTCGGTCTGCCCCGGTTGCTGAACATCGATCTTGCAGCCCTGGAAGCGAAATTCTACGACCTCAGCCGAGCCTTTCATCCCGACTTCTATCAGCGCAAAACCGCCTCCGAACAGGACATCAGCTTGGGCAACTCGGCGATGCTGAACACCGCCTACCGCACCCTCAAGGATCCGGTCCTGCGGGCGGAGTATTTGCTCCGGCTGGAAGCCGGATCGGCCAAAGACATCCGGACCTCCCCGCCCGCAGACTTGTTTGAAGAAATCCTGACCCTCCAGGAGGACCTGGAAGCTTTTCGCGCCGCGTCCGACCAGGCCCCTGCCGCCGTGGCATCGCTCCGCACCAAGTTGGCCGCCGACCGCGAGCTGCTCGAACAGCGCCAGCGCGACATGGAGGCCCGCCTGTTGGAATTATTCTCCCGGTGGGACGCCCTGCACGACCGTCGTCCCCAGGCGGCCCCAGCGACTCCCCACTCCCAGCAGGACAAAGAGGCCGTTCTCAAGGAGATGCGGGAACTCCTGTCGAATCGGACGTATCTCCGCAACATCGTCAACGACCTGATCGCCACGACCGCCTGAGCGGGACGACCCCACACCCATGACACGCATCGTCGGCATCGACCTCGGCACCACCAACTCGTTGATCGCCTACATGGACGGCCAGACCCCGCGTGTCATCACGGGCCGCGCCGGTCGCGGCATGGTGCCCTCCGTCGTCGCCATGACCGACAACGGCCTGATCGTTGGCGATGCGGCCAAAGAACACCTGGTTCGGAACCCGGAGCGCACGATCTATTCCGTCAAGCGCTTCATGGGCAAAAATCTGGAGGATGTCGCGGAGGAACTCCGCTATTTCCCCTACAGCCTCAAGGAGCAGGGGGGCGTCATCCGCATCCAGGTCGGCGACAAAACCTATTCGCCGCCGCAGATCTCCGCCATGATTCTCAAAGAACTCAAGCGCCGGGCCGAAGAACACCTGGGGGAGGACATCACGAAGGCCGTGATCACGGTCCCCGCCTATTTCAACGACAGCCAGAGACAGGCCACGAAGGACGCGGGCCTGATCGCCGGCTTGGATGTCCTCCGCATCCTCAACGAACCCACGGCCGCCTCGCTGGCCTATGGTCTGCAGGAAAAAACCCAGGGCACCATTGCCGTCTACGACTTGGGCGGCGGCACCTTCGATATTTCCATCCTCAAGCTCAAGGACGGCATCTTCGAGGTCCTGGCCACCAACGGCAATACGCACCTGGGCGGAGACGACTTCGACCGGACGGTGGTCGATCTCCTGCTGGGCGAGATCCGCGGACAGCACGGCCTCACCCTGGAGCCCTACCCGGACCAGATGCAGGCGCTCAGGCTGGAGGCCGAACGGGCCAAGATCCGCCTCTCCGATGAACACAAAACGACGGTGGTCATCGAGCTGCCGGAGGGCCACGGAACCTTCCGACGCGAGATCACGCGCGATCAGCTCGAAGCGCTCACGATGGGCCTGGTCGACCAGACGCTCGGCCCCTGCCGCCAGGCGCTCAAAGACGCGGGTTTGCAGCCGGCCCAGATCGACGAAGTGGTGCTGGTGGGCGGCTCCACCCGCATGCCCCTCGTCCGGCGCCGCGTCCAGGAGCTCTTCGGCAAGGTCCCGCACAGCGAACTCAACCCCGACGAAGTGGTGGCCCTGGGAGCGGCCGTGCAGGCGGACATTCTGAGCGGCGGCACCCAGGACATGCTCCTCCTGGACGTCACCCCCCTGTCTTTGGGCATCGAAACGATGGGCGGCGTGGTGAGCCCGCTCATCCGCCGGAATACGACGATCCCGGCCAGCGCCAAGGAGATGTTCACCACCTACGTCGACGGCCAAACCTCCGTGGACATCCACATCCTGCAGGGCGAGCGGGAGCTGGCGCGGGACAACCGGAGCCTGGCGCGATTTCAACTCAAGGTCCCGCCGCTCCCGGCCGGCGTGCCGCGCATCGAGGTCATGTTTCTCATCGACGCCAACGGCATCCTGCACGTCACGGCCAAAGACGTCCGGACCGGCCAGACCCAGTCCATCGAGGTCAAGCCTTCCTACGGACTGTCGGACGACGAAGTGGAACGGATGATCGGCGAGTCCTTCGCCTTCGCGGCGGAGGACTTGAAAGCCCGTCAGCTCATCGAGGCCAGAACCGAAGCCGAGGCCATCCGCAAGGCCACGGAAAAAGCCTTACGGCTCGGCGGCCACCTGATCGATGCCGAGGAAACCGCCGCCATCCAAACAGCGCTGGAGGCCCTGGATACCGCTCGGGCCGGCGACGATCATCGAGGGATCAGGGCCCGCATCGCCGACGTGGAAAAGACCACGCATCATTTGGCCGAAATCTTGATGGATACGTCGTTGCAGGAAGCGTTGCAGAACAAGAAGTTCTCTGAGCTGACGTGACGCGTAATGCGTGCAGCATATCTCGCGAGAAATTCTTAACGAGAGACGAGGATACACGATGGAACTGACGTGGCAGGATACCGAAGACATTGCCATCCAGCTGATCGAAGCCCATCCTGGCGTCGATCCGCTGACGGTGCGGTTTACCGATCTCCACGCCTGGGTCACGGCCCTGCCGGAATTCAGGGACGACCCGAAAAAATCCAACGAGAAGATCCTGGAATCAATCCAGATGGCCTGGCACGAAGAATATCAGGACGCCCAGTCCTAAGCGTCCCGCGTCACCCCTCCTCAGCCCAAGCCTCATGGCGAAGGGCTCGTCGCACCAGCCGGCTCCTTCGCCTGCACCTGATCCAACTTATAAAACTCCATGGGGTCCGTGCGCGGCGGAGCCGAGTCGGTCGGTTCGGTGCCCTTGGCAAAGATGTCCACCGTGCCCTGGCCTCCCTGGTCGGCCAGCAGACCGGTGCTGGGGTCCACCTTCACGAACACGATGTTGTCCGGAATCTCGAACGGCAGGACCGGCAGGGCGGGCAAGACCTCGCGCATGAAGTCCACCCAGATAGGCAAGGCCGCATGGGCCCCGGACTCGGTCTCTCCCAAGGTCCGCACGTCATCGAACCCCACCCAGACGCCGACGACCAGATTCGGGGTATACCCGACAAACCAGGCATCCGTGTAATCGTTCGTCGTGCCGGTCTTGCCGGCCAGCGGCCGTTCGATGGACTTGGCCAGCTGCCCGGTGCCCTTTTGGATCACATCCTCCATCATGTTGGTGATGAGATAGGCCGTTTCCTTCGAGACCGCCTCACGCGGTTCGAACAGCTTCTGCTCGAGCACCTGCCCGCTGCTGTCCTGCACCGTCGTAATCGCGTAGGGAGCCAGTTGCATCCCCTGGTTGGCAAAGATGCCATAGGCGGCCGTCAATTCCTGGAGCGTGACGCTGGAGGACCCCAACGCCAGCGAGAGGTCATGGCTGAGCGGGCTGGCAATGCCTACCGCGCGCGCGAAGTCGATGACGTCCCGTACGCCGATCTTGTCCAGCAGACGGACCGTGGCCGCATTGCGGGAATGGGTCAGGGCCTCGCGCAAGCTGATGACGCCGTAAAATTTCTTTTCGTAATTTTCCGGTTTCCAGGTCTTGTCGGGGTCTTCATTTTCGTACACGACCGGGGCGTCCACCACGAGCGTCGCCGGGCCCAGGCCCTCGTTGATCGCCGCCGCATAGATGATGGGCTTGAAGGCAGAGCCGGGCTGCCGATGGGCCAGGACCGCCCGGTTGTATTCGCTGCGGGCAAAGTCATACCCGCCGACCATGGCCCGAATCGCGCCGGTGCGCGGATCGATCGCAATGAGCCCCCCCTCCACGATCGGCGTCTGCTCGAGCCGGAACTGCACGCCCTCGCGGTCCGCCTTCTTGATCCCCACCTCGATCACATCCCCGGGCTTCACCAATTGCTTGACGTTGGGCAGCACGGTGACGTCCTTGTTGGGATCCTTCCCCCGCAACCGACGGCGTCCCCAGGCCATGTCGTCGAACGCCAGTTTCCCGACGGTCCCCCCCGCCTGGACCACCACGTGGTCCTTCGCCACCTTGGTGACCACACCCTGCAGCACGTCGCCTTCATGGACCGGCGGCGGAGGCGTGGCCACCGCCTTCTCCGCCAACCCTGTCACATCCTGCTGCCCAAGCGGGCCGCGCCACCCCTGCCGCTTGTCCAGTTGGCGCAGGCCGTTCCGCACCGCCTCTTCCGCCGCTTTTTGCATTTCCACGTTCAACGTCGTAAAGACCTCCAGCCCCCCCTTGTAGACCATTTCCTCTCCATAGGCGGTCATGAGGTGCTGGCGCACGTGCTCGACAAAATGAGGGGCAATTTGTTCAGGCGCCGCGCGTCGGACGACCAAGGGCTGCGCCACTGCCTCCTCTCGTTCCTCCGGCGTGATGAACCCGGCTTCCTCCATCCTGGTCAGCACATGTTCCTGGCGGCGTTTGGCCCGGTCCAGGTTTTTGATCGGGGAGTAGTTATTGGGAGACTTGGGCAGCCCGGCCAGGAGCGCCGATTCCGCGAGGGTCAGGTCGGCGAGGTCCTTTCCAAAATAGGTCTGGGCCGCAGAGGCCACGCCGTAGGCCCCCTGGCCGAAGTAAATCTGGTTCAGGTACAACTCCAGAATCTGCTCCTTGCTCAGCACCAACTCCATCTTGTAGGCCAGGATCAGCTCCTTGAACTTTCTCCCGTAGGTCCGCTCCGGAGACAGGAAGAGGGAGCGGGTCAGCTGCTGCGTAATCGTGCTGGCCCCCTCCACCTTGCCGCCCCGACGCAGATTCGTCCAAAACGCCCGGACGATGCCGATCACATCCAGCCCCGGATGCTCGAAAAACCGCGCGTCTTCCACCGCAATCACGGCGTTGACCAGGTTTTGCGGAATATCCACGAGCGGGGTCAGAATCCGTCGCTCCACGTAATGCTGGCCGATGACCTGCCGGTCGTCCGAATAGACACGGGTCACGACGCTCGGCTGGTACTCCTGAAGGGAATCGAGGGGAGGCAGGTCTTGCGACGCATACCAGAAACTGCCGGCCACGATTCCGCCCAACAACCCGACAAGGGCCATCACCGTAGCCAGGGCAACACGCCAGCGGGAACGCCGCGCAGACACGCGCCGATCGAACAACGGCTCACGAACGGACATGCAGTAGGACTCCTCACGAGGGACGCCGCGGCAGGGACGTCGGATTGATGAATCACCATACAATGACGCCCCCGAAAACTCAATCCCGGCCCCCGCTTCCGACGCCGCCCGGCCCCCTCCGACGAACCCGGCCGGTGCTTGTATTTGGGCGCCCCCTTCGCGTATAATCTCTTCTGACGCCGTCTGTGAGCGGCGTCATTTTTTTTGGCTGAAAGGCACTGACACCCATGGAACAGCAAACGACCCCCGGTTCGACCCGCATGGTTCGGCACACGGCGACCGACCGCCGGCAGGACATTCGGAACATCGCCATCATCGCCCACGTGGATCACGGCAAGACCACGCTGGTGGACGCCATGCTCCGTCAGACGCACGTCCATCGCAAGATCAACGACATGGGCGAACGCATCCTGGACTCCATGGACCAGGAGCGGGAGCGCGGCATCACGATCCGCGCCAAGAACGTGAGCGTCACGTACAACGACGTGAAGATCAATATCGTCGATACCCCGGGCCACGCCGACTTCGGCGGCGAAGTCGAACGGACCCTCCGGATGGTGGACGGCGTCCTCCTGCTGATCGATGCCAAGGAAGGCCCGATGCCGCAGACCACTTTCGTGCTGCGCAAGGCGCTGGCGCTCGGCCATCGCGCCATCGTGGTCATCAACAAAATCGACCGGCCGGACGCGGTCATCGACGACGTCCTCAACCGCACTTTCGATCTCTTCGTGCATTTGGGCGCCACCAACGAGCAACTCGACTTCCCCATCGTCTACACCTCCGCCATCAACGGCATCGCCACGCTGGACCTGAAGACGCCGGGCACCAACATCAGCCCCCTCATGGACACGATCCTGGAGCAGACCCCGGCCCCGGCCATCAACGCCGACGCGCCGCTCCAGCTCCTCGTGCTGGCTCTGGCCCAAGACCCCTACAAGGGGAAAATGGGCATCGGGAAGATTCTCTCCGGCGCGATCGCCCGGCGGCAGAACGTCATGCAGATCAAGCGCGACGGAACCCACGCCCCAGGAAAGGTCGCCGAGTTGGCGGTGTTTTCCGGCCTGGAGCGAACGGAGGTGGAGCAAGCCGCGGCGGGAGAAATCGTGGCGATTGCAGGCATCGACGACATCAGCATCGGCGAGACCATTGCCGACGTCGATCAGCCGGTCGCCTTGCCCCCGGTGTCCATCGACGAGCCGACCGTCCAGATGACCTTCGCCGTCAACAACAGTCCGTTTGCGGGCCGGGAAGGCAAATATATGACCT
>VGXD01000029.1 GCA_016873525.1 Nitrospira sp.
CGGAGAACATCGAGTGGAAGGTTGCCAGCATCTACCGGCTTCCATTTCCCGATCATGCCTTCGACGCGGTCTTTTCCCATGCCCTCTTCGAACACTTGGGCGAGCCGGAAGCGGCCTTGCAAGAGATCAAGCGGGTCCTTCGTCCAGGCGGGATGGTCGGTCTCTCCAGCCCCGATTGGTCCGGCAATCTCATGGCCCCGCGCGATCCTGAAGCCGAGCAAGCCGTCGAGGTCTACAAAGCGATGCAACAACGAAACGGCGGGAATCCCTACATCGGACGCGAGTTCGGGTCTCTCTTGCAGGAGGCGGGGTTTGCCCGCATTCATGTGACGGCGATCTATGATTGTTACGAAGATGTGCCGCTCGTGGCCGAACTCTTGGCCCAGAGGATCGAAGAGGGCATCGGCAGGCAAGTGATCGACAGTCCCGGCCTCGACCGAGGCGATGTCGGCGGTCTGTGCCGTTCTTTGAGACAGTGGGCCGGCCGGCCTTCGGTCCTCTTTGCGCAGACCTTTGTGGATGCCATCGGCTACGCGGACCCATGAGCATGATGAAAGTCAAAATCTGCGGGATTACGAATGCCGAGGACGCGGCGGTCGCCGTGGAGGCGGGAGCCGATGCGCTGGGTTTCGTGTTTCACGCCAAGAGCCCCCGCTGCCTGGATGCGCTCGTAGTCAAGCGCATCGTGGCCGGGCTGCCTCCCTTTGTCCTGTCGGTCGGCGTTTTCGTGAATGAGGACATAAAGAGGGTGCGCGACCTCATGGACGACTGCGGCCTGGCTGTGGCCCAACTCCACGGGGACGAAACGGCGGCCTATTGCGAAGCCTTGGGCCGGCCTGTGCTCAAGGCGCTTCGCCTGCGCGACCGAAGCTCCTTGTTGGCCTTGGCAGAGTACAAAGGGCGGGCGTTGGTGAGGGGCTTCGTCGTGGACGCGTTTTCGATGGCGGCTTACGGAGGGACCGGCGAGCAGGCCGACTGGGCCCTGGCGGCGGAAGTGGCCAAGAACGCGCCGGTCCTTCTGGCCGGTGGCCTGACAGCGGAGAATGTGGGGGAGGCGGTCAGACAGGTGAAGCCTTACGGGGTGGATGTGAGCAGCGGAGTGGAGGCCGGTCCAGGCAAGAAGGACCCTGCGAAGGTTCGGGCCTTTCTTCATGCCGCAAAGCTTGCGCCGGCCTAGCCTCGGGTCTATACTCCGCGTGAGTCATCAAGTCGGAAAGTCTATCTAACGAATTAACGATGCAACAATTACCCGATCACCATGGCCGCTTCGGAGCTTACGGGGGGCGGTATGTGCCTGAGACGCTCATGCCGGCGATCCTCGAATTGGAACAGGCCTACGAGAAAGTGCGGCGCGACCGCGCGTTCCAGGCCGAATTCGCCGACTACCTCAAGCGTTTCGTCGGCCGGCCCACCTCGCTGTATTACGCCGAACGGCTGACGAAACGGCTGGGCGGCGCGAAGATTTACCTCAAGCGCGAAGACCTCTGCCACACCGGCGCGCACAAGATCAATAATTCGATCGGACAGGTGTTGCTTGCCCGCCGGATGAAAAAACAGCGGGTGATCGCCGAGACCGGCGCCGGCCAGCACGGAGTCGCCACGGCCACGGCCGCCGCCATGTTCGGCATGGCCTGCGTGGTCTACATGGGCACGGAGGATATGGAGCGCCAGTCCTTGAACGTCTTCCGGATGCGGTTGCTGGGAGCGACCGTCACCGGCGTGGAGGCCGGCAGCCGGACGCTCAAGGACGCCATCAACGAGGCGATGCGCGACTGGACCACGAACGTGCGGACCACCAACTATATCCTCGGCTCCGTGCTGGGGCCGCATCCCTATCCCATGATGATCCGCGATTTCCAGTCCGTCATCGGGCGGGAAGTCCGCAAGCAAATCCTGACCGAGGAGGGGACGCTGCCGGATTATCTGGTGGCCTGCGTGGGCGGCGGGAGCAACTCCATCGGCCTCTTTCATGCCTTCCTGAAGGACCGCCACGTCAAGATGGTCGGGGTGGAGGCCGGCGGGTTGGGGGTCGAGAGCGGCAAGCACGCGGCCCGGTTCGCCGGCGGGAGGCCCGGCGTCTTGCATGGGACGATGACCTATCTCTTGCAGGACGACGACGGCCAGGTGAACCTGACGCATTCGGTTTCCGCCGGGTTGGACTACGCGGCCGTGGGGCCGGAACACAGCTTTTATCACGACGCCGGGCGCATCCAGTACACCTCGGTGACGGATGACGAGGCCTTGGCCGCATTCGACCTGCTGGCGCGTGACGAGGGCATCATGCCCGCGCTCGAAAGCGCGCACGCGGTGGCCGAAGTCGTCAAACTGGCCCCCAGGCTGAAGAAGAAACAGGTGATCATCGTGAACCTGTCCGGACGCGGCGACAAAGATGTCCAGCAGGTGGCAAGAATAAAAGGCGTCACGTTGTGAGGAGTATACAGTTGTCAGCGTTCAGTTGTCAGGGAAGGGCGGAAGTCCATGTACTGAGCCCTGAACACCGTGTGCCGGTAACCATTCTTGTATGAACCGCCTTGACGATACTTTCCAACGTTTGAAAGCCGAGGGCCAAAAAGCGCTCATCGCTTATATCATGGCCGGGGACCCTTCGCTGCAGGAGACCGAAGCCTTGGTGCTGGCCATGGAAAAGTCCGGCGCCGACATCATCGAGCTGGGGGTGCCTTTTTCCGATCCCATCGCCGACGGGCCGGTCATTCAAAAGGCCGCCGAACGGGCTCTGCGCAGCGGGACCACGTTGCGGAAGATTCTCCGCACCGTCGCCTCCCTCCGCTCGAAGACGCAGGTTCCCTTGGTCCTCATGGCCTATTACAATTCGATTTATGCGATGGGCGAAGCCGCGTTCTGCCGGCTGGCCGTGGAAGCCGGCGTGGACGGCGTGATCGTGCCGGACATGCCGCCGGAGGAAGCGGGCCCGCTCGAAACCGCCGCGGTCCAGGCCGGCCTGAAGACGATCTTTCTCTTGGCCCCCACGAGCACGCCGGCTCGGCGCGCCATGGTGGCGAAACGGTCGCGCGGCTTCCTCTATTACGTCTCGCTGACCGGCATCACCGGCGCCAAGCTGACGAACCTGGAGGAAGTCCGGCGCAACGTGACCAAGATCCGTCAGGCCGCCGACGTGCCCGTGGCCGTGGGGTTCGGCATCGCCACGCCGCAGGATGCCGCGCAGGTGGCCGGGATCGCCGATGGCGTCATCGTCGGGAGCGCCATCGTGAGGCAGGTCGGCGAACACGCCCACGATTCGGGCTTGCCGGAGCGCGTCGGGCAGTTCGTCCGCTCCTTGAAGGCCGCGATGGCGGCCCTCCCCGCAGCCTAGGAGGTCGATGGCGTCTTCACGACGTACCCCACGGCGTAGCATGGGGCGGCATCCTCGCCCGTCTCGCCGCGTTGCTCGCGCCGGAGTGCGAACCTCGAAAGCCAACCCCGCGCCCTCTTCCACAGCGGCGTTGCACAGCCTCCCCGTCGTGCCCTTCAAAGTCCAGCAACAACTCCTCGAAACGATCACGGCGTCGGTGACCAAAGGACGGACGCCGGAGGACGTTGCCGAAGCCTGTCTGCGCGTGTTCGTCGAATTGACCGAAGCGTCCGGCGCGGCCGTCTATTTGCGCGATGAGCAAACCAAAGCCATGCGTTGCGTGGCCCTCTGCGGGGATGCCGGCGACCGGTCTTCGGTGGAACGCGATAGCCTTGCCGCGCGCGTCGTGCGGGCCGGGCGTCCGGCGATCGCCGGCGATCTCTTGGCCTATCCCCTCAGGCGCGGCCGACAGCTCGAAGGCGTATTGCTGGTGGAGGGGCTGCCCGTTGAGAAGCGGGCCGGCGAAGTGAACGGGTTGCTGGACTTTGTGGCATCGCGGCTTGCGGTCGGATTGGACCATTCCCGTTTGGCCCAAAAGTATGCGCAGAAGATCGTGCGCATTAAACAACTGGAAGAGATTGCGGCCGTCTTGAACTCCTCGCTCGACGAGCGGGAGGCGTTGCAACAGGCGATCAAGATTGCCGTGGGTCTGGTGGATGCCGAAGCCGGCCTCCTGCTGCTCTTCGACGAGCCGGGCGGGGAACTGCGGTGCGAAGTCGTGGTCGGCGAGAAGGGGCCGGGGCTGCAAAAGAGCCGGCTTGCGGCCGGCGACGGCGTGGCCGGTCTGGTGGCCGGGAGCGGGAAGCCGCTGATCGTGAACGACGCGCAGCACGATCCTCGTGTTGCTGAGGCCCGCCGCAAGGGGGCTTCTGTCCGGACGCTTCTGGTGGTGCCGGTTCGGGCCCGCGACAAGACGCTGGGCGTGCTGGAAGCGGTCAACAAACGCGGCGGCCGTCCGTTCAGCAATTGGGACCTGCGGGAGTTTGCCAGCCTGGCCGGTCAAGTGGCGATCGCGCTGGAGAGCGCCAGGCTGTTCCGCAACCATGAGCAAAAGATTCAGCGCCTCAACAAGCTGCAGGAAATCAGCCGGGTCCTCAATTCCAGCCTCGACCAGGCGGAGATCAGAAAACGGGCGATCGAAGCCGCCACCGTGCTGATGGAGGCGGAAGCGGGTTCGTTGTTGCTCTTGGACGACGCGGCGGGGGAACTGTACTTCGAAGTCGCGTTGGGGAGCAAAGGCGAGGGCGTGAAGGAAATTCGTCTCAAGGTCGGCGAGGGCATTGCCGGCTACGTGGCCCAGACCGGCGAGCCGGTGATCGTCAACGACGTCCAAGGCGATCCGAGATTTTCGAGCCGAGCGGACAGAAAGAGCAAGTTTGTGACGCGGAACATGGTCTGTGTGCCGGTCAAGGCGCGCGACAAACTGCTCGGCGTGCTCCAGGCGATCAACAAAAAACAGGGAGGCGGTTTCGGGGAGGGCGATCTTCAGGACTTCGTCAGTTTGGGCCATCAGGTGGGCATCGCGATCGAGAACGCCAATCTATACGAGGAAATCAATCGCCTCTTCGAGGGTTTTATCTCGGCCAGCGTGCTGGCGATCGAAAGCCGCGACCCCACCACCAGCGGCCATAGCGGCCGCGTGGCCACGCTGACCTGCGGGTTGGCCGAAGTGGTCGATCGCGTGGAGTCCGGCCCCTACGCGGACACCACGTTCGATCACGAGCAGATGAAGGAGCTGCGCTACGCCGCCGTGCTGCACGACTTCGGGAAGGTGGGGGTGCGCGAGCACGTGCTGGTGAAGGCGCAGAAACTCCTCCCCGACGAACTGGTGACGCTGAAATCCCGCTTCGATTTCATCAAGCGGACGCTCGAAGTGCAAGCGTTGAAGCGGAAGGTGGAGATTCTGACGTCCGGCGATCGGGCCGCGACGGCGGCGGTGTTGGCCGAAGTGGACGAAGACCTGGCCCGCCGGGTGGCCGAGACGGACGGCATCCTGGAATTTCTGCTGGCTTGCAACCAGCCGACGGTGTTGCCGGCCGGAGGGTTCGAGCGCGTGCGGGAGATCGCGCAATTGCAGTACGACCGCTTCAGCGAGGCACGGCCCTACCTGACGACGAACGAAGTCGGGAGGCTGTCGATTCCTCGCGGCAGCCTGACCGAGGCGGAACGCGTGGAGATCGAAAGCCACGTGACCCACACCTATCGGTTTCTCTCCACGATTCCCTGGACGAAGTCCCTGCAAAACATCCCGCTCATCGCCTATGGCCACCATGAAAAGCTGGACGGGAGCGGCTATCCGCGCCAGGTGCCCGGCGCGACGATCCCGGTTCAAACGCGCATCATGACCATCTGCGACATCTACGACGCCTTGACCGCCTCCGACCGCCCCTACAAATCCTCGGTGCCCGCCTCCAGGGCCCTGGCCATCCTCGACGAGGAAGTCAAACAGAACAAGGTGGATGCCCACCTGCTGGCGTTATTCGTCGAAGGGAAGATATTCCGTCGCGTGCAACCCGCGTGACGGGGCGAGTTCCGGCGGGTCTACCGGTCGGTGATGACGCCGTCTTCCATGCGAACGATGCGGTCGGCCTGGGCCGAGAGCTTGTCGTTGTGGGTGACGATCACGAAGGTGGTGCCGCGTTCTTGGTTCAGCCGGCGCAAGAGGGCAAAGAGGGCTTCGCCGGTATGGGTGTCCAGGTTGCCCGTCGGCTCGTCCGCCAGGACGAGGTCCGGTTGCTGGATGAGGGCGCGCGCCACGGCCACCCGCTGTTGTTCGCCGCCGGACAACTCGCCGGGTTTGTGGTGCAGGCGGTGCCCCAGCCCCACCTCCTTCAGCAAGGCGGCGGCTTCGGCCTGGGCCTGGGCCCAGGGCCGGTGCTGAATGTAGGCCGGCAGGGAGGCGTTCTCAAGCGCGGTGAACTCCGGCAGCAGATGATGAAACTGGAAGACGAACCCGATCCGTTTGTTGCGAAACTCCGCCTGGTCCTGCTCCGATAACCGAAACAGATCCTGCCCCTCGAACAACACGGTCCCGCTCGTCGGATGGTCCAGCGTCCCGACGATCTGGAGCAGCGTGCTCTTGCCGGCGCCGGACGCGCCGACGATCGCCAGCAGTTCTCCCCGCGCAATGTCGAAGCTGACGCGTCGAATCGCCGCCACCTCCTGCCCCCCCATGGGAAAGGTCTTGGAGAGGTCCAGCACCCGGATGAAGGGGCCGGGGGCCTGCGTCCGGCTGTCGGTCACGGGGTTATTCATAGCGCAGGGCGGCGGCCGGGTCCAACTTGGCGGCTTGCCAGGAAGGGTAGAGGGTGGCGACGAAACTGATGAGAATGGCGGAGAAGGAGACCAGGAGCACGTCCAGGGCCTGGATATGGACCGGCACATGGGAGATGTAATAGACCGTCGGATCGAAGGTCCAGTAGGTCTGGATCAGCCAGAGAAACGCGTAGCCCAAGGGGACGCCGATGGCGGTGCCGGTCAATCCGATGATGAGCCCGTTCAACATGAAGATGCGCATGATGGCCTGGCGGGTGGCGCCCATGGCTTTCAGGATGGCGATCTCGCGCTGTTTTTCGGTCACGATCATGGTCAGGGTGCTGACGATGTTGAAGGAGGCGACGATCGTGATGAGCACGAGCAGGAGGAACATCATGACCTTTTCCAGCTTCAGGGCGGAAAACAGGTTTTTGTTGAGCTGCATCCAATCGCGGGCCCAATAGGGAAAGCCGAGGGCCTGCTCGATCGAGCGGGCGATCTCGGAGGCCATGAAGATGTTGTCCACCTTGACCTCGATCCCGGTGACGGCGGCGCCCATGTTGAAGAACGCCTGCGCCTCCGCCAGGGAGATATAGGCCAGCGACGAGTCGTATTCGTACATGCCCGATTCGAAGACCGCCACCACGGTGAAGGTGCGAATCTTGGGCGTCATCGTGAGCGTCCCCAGCGAGCTGGCCGGGCCGACGGGGGAGACGACGTTCACCTGGTCTCCGACGAAGGTGCCCAGCCTCATGGCCAGCTCCTTCCCGAGGATGATGCCGGGGTGCCTGGGTTCCGGCGCCGGACCGGATTCCGGCACGGCCGGGACCTCGCCGATCGGTGCGGCCGGGAGGTCCAGGTCTTCGAGGGAGCCGGACTTGACGTTCTTGGCCAGTTCGGTGACCCGCCGTTCCCGCCGCTGGTCGATGCCGCGCAGGACGATGCCCTGGACGGCGGCTTGCGACGTCAGGAGGACCTGGCGGAAGACGAAGGGCGTGGCGGCCAGGACGTGGGGGACTTGCTCGACGCGCGACGCCAGGTCGTCGTAGCCGACCATGCCGTCTTTGGTGCGGTCATGGACGACGATGTGGGAGGTCGTCCCCAGGATCTTGGCCTGCAAGTCTTCTTTGAAGCCGGTCATGATGCCCAGGGTGCCGATCAGCGCGGCCACGCCGAGGGTGATGCCGGCCACGGACACGACGGTGTTGAGCGAAATGGTCCGGTGGCGGCGCTTGGCGCGAAGGTACCGGAGGCCGATGAAGATTTCGTAGGGCGGGTGCACGGTTATTTCTCCGGCCGCAGTTGCGGGAAGAGGATCACGTCCCTGATCGACGCCTGGTTGGTGAGGAGCATGACGAGGCGGTCGATGCCGATGCCTTCGCCGGCGGTCGGCGGCATGCCGTGTTCCAGCGCGCGCAGAAAATCTTCGTCCAGGTGGTGGGCTTCTTCGTCGCCCGCCTCGCGCTGGGCGACCTGGGACTCGAAGCGTCGGCGTTGGTCCAGCGGGTCGTTCAACTCGGAGAAGGCGTTGGCGATTTCACGGCCCGCAATGTAGAGTTCGAACCGGTCGGTCAGGGAGGGGTCGGCATCCTTCCGGCGGGCCAGGGGAGACAGTTCGATGGGATAGTCGGTGATGAAGGTCGGCTGGATCAAGTTCGGCTCGACGGTTTCCTCGAAGATTTCGTTGAGGATCGCCGCCAGGTCGGCGTCCGGCGCCACCTCCACCCCCAGCTTCTTGGCGGCCTCCAGCGCGGCCTTCCGGTCGTGCAGGACCGAGGCCTCGAGCTGGTTCACTTCCAGGATCGACTGCCGATAAGACCAGCGCCTCCAGGGGGCCGCCAGGTTGATCGGCTTGTCCTGATAGACGATGGTGGCGCTGCCGCAGACCGCCTGTGCAAGCCGTTCGAATAATTCCTCCGTCAGCGCGATCAGGTCGTTGTAGTCGGCATAGGCGACGTAAAACTCCAGCATCGTGAACTCGGGATTATGGATGGTGGAGATGCCCTCGTTCCGAAAGTTCCGGTTGATCTCGAAGACGCGGGGGAAGCCGCCCACGATCAGCCGCTTCAAGTACAGCTCCGGCGCGATCCGCAGATAGAGATCGGTTCCCAGGGCATTGTGGTGGGTGACGAAGGGCTTGGCCGTGGCGCCGCCGGGAATCGGGTGCATCATCGGCGTCTCGACTTCCAGGAAGCCTTTCTCGATGAGGAAGGCGCGGATGCCGGCGATGATGCGGCTGCGGGCGATGAAAATCTCGTGCACCGAGGGATTGGCGATCAGGTCCACGTAACGCTGGCGGTAGCGGGTCTCGACGTCCGTCAGGCCATGCCACTTCTCCGGCAGGGGCCGCAGCGCCTTGCTCAAAAAGGTCAGCTCCGAGACTTCCACCGTGAACTCGTCGGTCTTGGTCCGGAACAGATGTCCGCCGACCCCGATCCAGTCGCCCAAGTCCAATTGCTCGCAGACGCGGTAACTCTGTTCGGTGAGCTTGTCTTTTTTGAGATAGACCTGGAGCCGATCCGCCCCGTCCTGGAGGACGGCGAAGGCCGCCTTGCCGAATCGCCGCATGGCGACGATCCGTCCGGCGATCCGGCAGCGGATGGCCTCCCGTTCCAATGCTTCCTTGGGCTTGCTCCCGTGCAGGCGACTCAGGTCTCCGGCCCGGTCCGTAGCCTCGAAGCGGGTTCCGTAGGGCGGGACCTGCAATTCGCGGAGCAGGTCCAGTTTCTTGATCCGTTGCTGGCGTTGGTCGTTCAGTTCATCCATAAAAAGACCGTAGTGCGTGACAAGTGATGCGTAACGCGTGACGTGTGATCGGAGGTTGCAATCTCTTACCCATCACTTG
The DNA here is from genome assembly GCA_016873525.1 of Nitrospira sp. GTDB lineage: Bacteria > Nitrospirota > Nitrospiria > Nitrospirales > Nitrospiraceae > SCVQ01. Next base: position 9,471 of record VGXD01000029.1, read on the forward strand.
TTACGCATCACCTTATTTCTTTTCCGCCATCCGTTGTTTCAGGTACGCTTCGATGAAGCCGTCGATCTCGCCGTCCATGACGGAACCGATGGCCCCCACCTCGTGGTCCGTGCGGTGGTCCTTGACCATCTGATAGGGCTGGAACACGTAGGAGCGAATCTGGCTGCCGAAGCCGATTTCTTTTTTCTCCCCGACGATGGAATTGAACTGGGCTTCTTTCTTTTGTTGTTCCATTTCGTAGAGGCGCGCTTTGAGAATTTTCATGGCGCCGTTTTTATTCTGTAACTGCGACCGTTCGTTTTGGCATTGCACGACGAGGCCGGTGGGCAGGTGGGTGATCCGGATGGCGGTCTCCACCTTGTTCACATTTTGCCCGCCGGCGCCGCCGGCTCTGAAGGTGTCGATCCGCAGGTCCTTGTCGTCGATCGTCACTTCCGTGTCGTCCTCCAGTTCGGGATAGACGAAGACCGAGGCGAAGGAGGTGTGGCGCCGCTTGTTGGCGTCGAAGGGCGAAATCCGGACCAGGCGATGGACGCCGGCTTCCGCCTTGAGGTAGCCGTAGCTGTAGGGCCCGGCGACGGAGAGGGTCGCGCTTTTGACGCCGGCTTCGTCGCCGGCCTGAAGATCCAAGGTAGTCACGGTGTAGCCTTTTCGTTCCGCCCAGCGCACGTAGAGGCGCAACAGCATCTGGGCCCAGTCCTGCGACTCGGTTCCGCCGGCGCCGGGATGGATGGCCAAGATCGCGTTGCCGCCGTCATGTTCGCCCGAGAGCAGCAGCTCGACGCGCAGCTGGTGCACCGCAGCTTCGAACCGCGCCAGCTCGGCGGCCAAGTCGGCGGTCAGGGACTGATCCTCGGTCTCCTCCGCCAATTCACACATGGCGAGCAAGTCGCCCTGTTGACGTTCGATCTCCGACCAGCGTTTGAGTTGCCGTTCGAGGGCGGATTTTTTCCGGCTGACGCGGGCGGCCGCCTGCGGGTTTTTCCAAAAGTCAGGATTTCCGGTCGAGACTTCCAGCTCCTGCAATTCCAAGGTCAAGTTGGGGAGGTCAAAGATGCCCCCGAAGTTCGCTGATCTGTTCGCCGACTGCCTTGAGCCTGGTGCGGAGTTCATCGAGCATGGTGTCTCCAAAATGGTTAGGGGGTCGAGGCAAGGGGCGTGAGGAAAACCAGTGGCCCTCTGTCCCTAGCCTTTCGCCTCCGGCCTCCGTCGCCTTGCGGCGACGGCCAAAAGTCCGGTGATTATAACACAGGCATAGGCAAACACATCACCGTATCGGCTGTAGACGGTGAGGGTCCTGTTGAGCGGAATGGTCCCGGTCACGGCCCGTTCTTCGAAGGTCGGCGTGGCTTGTAGGATGCGTCCTTGAGGGTCGATGAAGCCGGAGATGCCGGTGTTGGCGGCACGGGCCACGGCGCGCCGGTTTTCCACCGCCCGGAAGACGACCATGCCGAAGTGCTGGAAGGGAGCGGAGGAAGGGCCGAACCAGGCGTCGTTGGTGATCGTCACGATGAAATCGGCTCCGTCGCGGGCGAATTCGCGCACGAGGTTCGGGAAGATGACTTCATAACAGATGAGGACGCCGAACCGGGCCGGCCCCTCTGCGTCGGAGAAGGCCGGTTGGGCCGGCAGGGAGAAAATTGTGGCGACTCTGCCCGCTTCAAAGTCGCCGATGCCTTCGACCAGTTTGTCCAGGAAGAAGAGCAAGGAGGATTTCAGCGGGATGTATTCGCCGAAGGGGACCAGGTGCTGTTTGTCGTAGCGGCCTACGATGGTTCCGTCTTGCGCCAGGAGGTAGGCGCTGTTGAGCAGGTAGGGGCGGCCGTCTGGATAATAACGGAGCGCCGGACTCCCCAAGAGGAGCGGCACCTGCTGCGTCCGTGCCAGGTTGGTGACTTCCTCCCGGTAGGCGGCCTCCCGCTCGAAGAGGAAGGGGGTGGCGGCCTCGGGCCAGATGAGGAGATCGCTGCCCCTTGCCGCCTCTGTGGTGAGCCGCAGATAGCGATCCAGCGTTTCACGGCGGTAGGCGTCATCCCATTTGTGGGCTTGGTCGATGTTGGCTTGCACCAGGCCGATCGTTAGCGAGCGGGCCGGCGCCTTGGAGGCAGCCTCGATGTGGGCCTCTCCGTAGAGGAGGGTGAGGCTCATCGAGAGGATGGCCGTCACAGGGGAGAGCCAGGGAAACGGCGCGGCTTGTTGCTCCTCCGAGGGCTGTCTGAGTCGATGCCGGAGCCAGAGGGCGGTGTCGGCCAGGGCCGCGTTGACGAGGACGATCACGAAGGAGACTCCATAGACACCCGTATGGTCGGCAATCTGGATTGCAGGGAGCCATCGATATTGGGAGTAGCCCAGCAGGTCCCAGGGGAGGCCGGAAAATAAATAGGTGCGGAGCCATTCCAGCGTGACCCAGAGGAAGGGGGCGCCGAGCAAGGACAAGCGAGGCAGGGCTCGTTGCAGCCATGCGGCGCCCAGGGTATAGAGTCCGACATAGAGGCCCAGATAGGTCGCCAGCAGGACCATGAGGCCATAGCTGATCCCCAGGGGAACGTTTCCATAGAGGTGCATGGCCGTGACGACCCAGGAGACGACCCCGACGAAGGCCAGGAGGCCGGTCAACCAGCCCAGCCAAAAGGCTTGTCGCAGGGAGGCCTTGGCGAGGGCAAGATGGAGCGGCAGCAGGACGACCCAGGCCAGAAAACCCAGGTCGAAGTCGGGAAAGCAGAGGGGGTAGAGGAGGCCGGTGAGACCGGCCAAAAGAGTTTGCGCGACAAGAAGGCGACGTGGCGACATTGGCGCCGTACCATATCGGAACGAGGGGGCAGTTGCAAGGCTGGCCCCTCTGTCATTGGACCGGCCTTGCGAGGGGTTTCAAGGGGGTGCTAAGATGCGACAGTCATTTGAGAAGGAGCCTGGCTATGGCAAACGTGACGCTGCTCTATTCGCCCACCTGCGGGGCCTGTCCCTCGGCCAAGAGTTTGTTCAAGGGGCTGCGGGTCAAGTACAGCTTCAGCTACCGCGAAGTGGACATTAACTCGCCGGATGGGCAGGAGTTGGCCGAGAGACATTCCATCCGCGCCGTGCCGGCGACGATCATCAACGGGCGGCTGACCTTCATCGGCGTGCCCAGCCGCCAGAGTGTTGAGAAGGCCCTCGCGCCCAAACCTGACTGACCGAGTCCTGTGGGCCCTTGAAGGGAAATCAGCCATGTCGCCGGACGAAAACGAACTGGATATCGAGCTGCCCGTTTTGCCCATCATCGACAAGGGGCCGCCTCCCGATTGCCCTCTGTGCGGCGATCCTATGGCCTTCATCGACGGAGACTGGGGCTGCCAGGACTGCAACGGAGAGTTGATGGGTCCGGAAACGGGCTAGTGAGCCGGGCGCGAGGCTATGGGCGAGAGGCGGGGGGCATCGAGGAGCGTGCTGCTGCCATTGCGATCGACTCTTCTTCTCCCCATGAGTTCCGACGTCCATATCAGTTCCCCTTGCCTCCCGCCTCCTGCCTCGAGCCCGTTGTAAAACATGCTCAGGATCGTTACCGGCCCCTTTCATCCCGACCTTGAAGAAGCGCTGGTCGATGAAGTCCGGCGGCTCAAGGCCGAGGATTCCCTCGCCCCCCTCACCATCATCGTGCCCTCCGATCCGCTGCGTCGTCGCCTCAAGTGGCTCCTCTGTGTCGAGCAAGGCTGCGCCCTCTTCGATGTCCACTTTCTGACATTCCATCAATTTGCCGTCAGGCTCTTGAAGGAAATCGGCGCGGAGGCTCCCGCGCGGGTCCGTCCGGAGTTTTTCTTCAAGGAGCTGATTCACCATCTTCTGCGCCGGTCGGCTGCCGCCTCGCCGGCTTGGTCCGACCTCGTCGAGATGCCCGGCGCCTGGGCTGCGCTCTGGGCGACCTT
>VGXD01000030.1 GCA_016873525.1 Nitrospira sp.
AAGAAATAGCATGCAGCCGAAACTCAAATCGAAAGTCCGGTGCGCCGACCGCGAGGTCGGCGAGATCACCAAGGTCATTGTCGATCCCCTCTCCCAGGAGGTGAGTCATATCGTCGTCGGAGGAAATGGGACCGGCGCGTCGGGGCGTCAGGTTCCGATGGCCGAAGTTCAGGACGTGCAGGACGATGCCGTTCAGCTCCGGGCCTCCTCCGCCGACATGGAACGGTTCCCGCTCTTAAAGCGCGAGGAATACGTCACGATCAAGGAAGTTGAAATCGCCCACCTCGAAGATCACCTGCACGTCGAGCCGGGCGAGGTGCTGGTTCCGCTTCCCGAACTGGAACGCAACGTCAAGCGCCGGACCTTCTTTGCCAACTTCACGCACGCGATCGGGTTCCTGGTCGCACTTCCCTTGGCTGTGCCCGTGCTCCGGTACTTGATGAAGCCGATGTACGCGCCCTTCGATAATCACTGGATCAAAATCGGCAACGTGGGCAAGATCAAGACCAACGATGTCGGCATTCAGTTCAAATACAAGAAAAAGTTCAAAGAAGCCTTTATGCCGGAGGCCGAGATCGACAAGAACGTCTGGATCTTGAAAGCCTCGCCCGCCGTCTTGGAGGACGTCTACAAGGGCAAGGACATGGACTTCCACGACGCGACGGGGCGGCTCCTCTGGACGAACAAGCAGAACGTGCCCTACGTGGTGTTTTCCGGCAAGTGCCCGCACCTGGGCTGCGGATACAAATGGCGCGCCCACAAGGTGCTCGGCCAGGTCTTTCTCTGCCCCTGCCACTTGAGCATTTACAATGCCGGCGGGAAGGTGTTAGATGGCCCTGCCCCGCGTCCCCTCGATCCCTTGCCGATCCGCGTCGCGGCCAACGGCGACATCGAGATCATCGACATGGAATTTAAGGCTGGGACTAGGGCGCAAGTCCGCATCGTCTAAGGAACCGGATCGATTCATGAACGGACAACCGACCGCGATCGAGAAAATCGTCGCCTTCGTCGACGAACGGGTGGGGCTCAAGACCCTCCAGGCCAAGATGCTCAACGAGCCCGTGCCGGGCGGGTCCCGCTGGGCCTATGTCTTCGGCTCGGTTCTGCTGTTCATCTTCATCATGCAGGCGGTGACCGGCATCCTCTTGATGTTCTACTATGTGCCGAGCGCCGACCATGCCTATGCCAGCACCCAGTACATCATCCACGAAGTGGACTACGGGTGGTTTCTCCTGAGTTATCACTTCTGGGGCTCCTCCGCGATGGTCGTGATGGTCTTTGCGCACATGTCCCAGGTCTTTCTCTGGGGCGCCTATAAAAAACCGCGGGAAATGATCTGGCTCGTGGGGCTGGCCCTCTTCGGGATCGTGATGGGGTTCGGGTTTACCGGTTACCTCTTGCCCTGGGATCAGCGCGCCTACTGGGCCACCACCGTCGGGGTGGAGATCATGGACAAGACCCCGATCCTGGGGGACTTCATGGCGCGGTTCCTCAAGGGCGGGCCGACGCCGGGGCAGATGACGTTGAGCCGGTTCTTCGTGATCCACGTGATGATTCTGCCCGCCTCCTTGATGGGCTTGGCCGGCCTGCACATCTTCTTCTTCAGGAAGGCCGGTCCGGCCGGACCCTTCCGGGGCACATCGGAAGAACTCAAGGCGAAGACCGATTACTTCTTCCCCCGCCAAATCTGGAAAGACATGGTGGCGATGGGGGCGGTGTTTTTCACGATCTGCAGCTTGGCGTTTTATGAGCCGGTGGTCTTGCTCGAAGAGGCCACGCCGGACCCCGGAGAGTATCACCCTGAGCCGGAGTGGTATTTCCTCTTTCTGTTCCAGTTGCTGCGGCTCAAAATCTTTGCGGGGGAATTCGGGCAGTTCTTGGGCGCGATCGCCCTGCCCGGAGCCTTCATGGCGCTGCTGGCGGCGCTGCCGTTTATCGACCGGAGTCCGGAGCGCAATATTTTCAAGCGGCCCATCGCGTTGGTGGGATGGCTGCTCGTGATGATCAGCATTGTGATTTTTACGGTCTCCGCAATCATCAATCGGGAATTTTTGGACTAATTCCAAGAGAGCGACCCGTTGGGTATGACGGATCAGCCTTCGAACGCATCATCGGTCAAGTTGGGATTGGCGGTTGCCTGGCCCGCCTTCTGGACCGGTATCCCGGCCAAGATCGCTTTCGTCCTGCTCTTGTTGGCCGCCGGGCTGCCGCCTTGGGAAGGGGTGGGTCTGGTCTTCCTCCTGCTGCTCTCGATTCCAATCGACATCTGGGCCATGGGCGTCAGTTCACGGACCGTGTTCCTGGAGCGGTTGCGTCTGCAACCGCCGGATGGGATCGGCCTGACTCTGTGGTGGCAAAGCGCCCTGCTCAATGTCGTCTATCTGCCGCTGGCCTACTTCATCCAAGGCTATGCCAAGGAGGGCTCCAAGGCGGTTGCCGGCAAGATCATGGAAATCGGCCTGATCAAGGGCCTGCCTGTGGCGGAGCGGATCAGCATCGAGTTGACGCTCTGGGGGACCGCGGCGACGATCGCGCTGGTTGCCCTGATACTTGGATGGCTGTCGCTCTTCGGCTGGATCGTCCGTCGGCAGACGGCCGGCGCGAAGGCTGCGGAGGCTTCGTATCAGGGCCTGGTCCGGCAATGGGATTTGATGAGGGTGCCGGCGGATCAACCGCTCATGCTGACGGTCTTTACCGCCGTCGGGGTCTTGCTGGTGGTGGCGCTCTGGTCGTTTATGCCGGTCACAACGCCGCATCCTCATGAACAGTATAAGAAGGACGCGGTGAAGGTCGAGCCGCCGTTCAAGCCGGTCGAGGCCCTGCAGAAAACCGAAAAGTTGATGGCGCAGGCCGAGGTCGCCCTTCAGGCCTTGGAAGAACAAAAAGCTCAGGAAGAAGCCAAGGCCAAGGGCAAAGGCAAAAATACAGGAAAAGAAAACGGGGCGAGCAAGGGGGCTGCCGGGGCGCAGGTCCAACCGGCCGGCGGTGCAGCCAAGGCCGGCCAAGCGCCGGCGGCCTCAGGGCAAACGGATCAACGTGCGGCTCAGGGAGCAGGCGGACAGAAGCGGTAGCGTCGGCTTGGCCAACGAGGAGATATTCATGCTGAACCATGGCGGACATCCACGGCGAATCGCCAGCACCGGGCAGGGACGGGGCTCGTGGCTGGCCGGCCTGCTTGTGTTCCTCGCCTTTGCAGGGGCTCCTCTCTTGGGGTTGGCGCAGGATGCGGCCGGTCAAGCCGGCGGCGTCGCCTACCGTGATCTCCCGGCCGTGGGCAGTCGGAACATCGTCTGGGTCATCGCGCAGCTGCATCTCTTGCTGGCCGGGTTCGTGCTGGGCGTTCCCATCTTCGCCTGGATCTGCGAGATCGTCGGGTGGAAGACGGGAGAAAAGCGCTACGACAAGCTGGCCAAGGAGTTCACCAAGCTGCTGACCTCCTCCTATGCGACCACGGCCCTGTTCGGCGGGATTCTGCTGTTCATGCTGATCGGCTTTTACCCGAAGCTGATGTCCTATCTGGCCGATATCTTCTTCCCCTCCTTCGTCGTCTATTGCATCCTCTTCCTGCTGGAGACGGCCACCCTCTATCTCTACTGGTATGGCTGGGATGCGATGCAGGAGGGGGGCAAGAAAAAACTGCACCTGATCCTGGGATTTTTCCTGAACGTCTTCGCCTTTTTCATTATGATCGTGCCGAATTCCTGGGCGACCTTCCAGGCCAGTCCGGTTGTGCTGGCGGAAGGCTCCGATATGGCCCGCGCCTGGGCCGCCACCTGGAATCCCACCTGGTGGCCGGTGAATATCCACCGCCTCATCGCCAACGTGGTGCTGGGCGGATACATCTGCGGCGCCTATGCCGGGATCCGCTATCTCTCGGCGAAGACGGCGGAGGAACGGGAGCATTACGATTGGATGGGTTACGTCGGGAACTTCATCGGCGTTTTCGGCCTGCTCCCGCTGCCCTTTGCCGGCTACTGGCTGATGCGGGAAATTTATCAGTACAACCAGCAGATGGGCATTACCTTGATGGGCGGGTTCCTCTCCTGGCTCTTCATCCTCCAGGCGATGCTGATCGGGGTGCTCTTTCTGGGCTCCAACTATTACTTCTGGATGGGCATCACGCACCGGATTCCCGGGTCCGAGGCAAAGTACCGCAAGCCGATCATGTCCATGCTCGTGATCCTCTTGCTCTGTCTCGGAGTCTGGATGACGCCGCACTCGCTGGTGGCCAGCCTGGAAGAAGCCCGCAAGATGGGCGGTACGCACCATCCGCTCCTGGGCGTCTTCGGCGTGATGTCGGCCAAGATGACGGTGGCCAACCTCATGATCCTGGTCACCTTCATGAGCTTCATCATGTATTGGCGGGCCGGCAAGGAGGAGACGGCCGGCTGGGCCAAGGTGGCCAAGGCGATCATGAGCGGGGTGCTCGGCGTGGCGGCGATCGTGGTGATCGTGTTGGGCGTCTGGGGCTACTTTGTGCCGGCCATCATACGCATCAACTACTTCTCGGTCGCCCAGGTCTTGATCGTCCTCTTCGTGATGTTGACGATCACGCCCTTGACGGCCCTGCTTCTGCGCAGCGCCAAGACGACGACGGAAATGGTTTGGGGGAAGATGCCGCCACGGGCCGGGTACGCCTTGGTCCTGAACGCGGTCATGGTCATCCTGCTGATGACGCTGATGGGCTACGCGCGCTCGTCCTCTCGGGTGCATTGGCACATCTATGGCGTGATGCGCGATTCCTCGCAATATGCGTTTTCGCCGGCGCTGGGGTATGCGGCGGCGTTCATGTCCCTCTGCACGTTCTTGTTCTGCATGCTGGTCGCCTTTATCTTCTGGGTCGCCACGATGGGGGACAAGGCCAAGGCCGGGGAGTCCGGCGGTAAGGGGAAGCTGCCGGGGGCCATGCCGGCCATGGCGGGCGGCTCGCAGCAGTTGGATGAGAAATAGCCTTCAGCCATCGGTATTCGGCCGGTAGTGTCGGAGTTGATGGCTGACAGCGGCTCAGCTTTCAGAGAGGACTTATGAGCGAAGTCGTCGTGCTACAGATGATCGGGCTCGTGGTGATCGGCCTGGGCGTCTCGATCCTCCTGTTTATCGAGGCTCGGTTCGTCCGCGTGGTCGGGTTCGTGATGATCGTGCTGGGCCTCTTCTCCATGACCGCGCTGGGGGTGCCGCAAATGGCTTCCTTGCCGCCGGCGGAGGAGAAGTTCGACGTCGCCAACATCAAGACCGCCAACGACATGGCCGCGATCGGGCAGAAGATTTTCTTCAGCAAGGGGCAATGCGCGCTCTGCCACTCTATCGGGCCCAGCGAATCGGCCCGCTGTCCCGACCTCAAGGGGATCGGCGCCAAGCTGACCCGCGAGTTCATCTATGAGAGCCTGACGCAGCCGCAAGCCTACATCTACCAGGATTACCGGCACGAAGGGCCGCCGAAGGAATACCCGGCCAGGATGCCCTATATCAACAAGAATCCGATCGGGCTGTCCAACAACGAGATACTTTCGGTCATCGCGTTTTTGCAGCAAATGAGCGGGGAGCCGATCACGGTCAGCCCCTCCGAGATCACGCAGCCGACTCAGACTGCGGCCGTGATCCCGGTGGCTCACGCACAATGAAAGTGTTGGCTCGCGGAAGAAGACATCGGTTGGGCCATGAGACCGGCGCCGATGCAAGGCGGCTCTTGGCCGGCAACGGAGGGTGGAGGATATGAAAGGCGGATCGCTGTTTAAGCCCGCAATCCTGATCGTCGGCGTCTACCTGTTTTTGAAGTTTGCGCTGCCCCTCTTTACGGCGCCGCTGCCGGCCAGTCTGATCTTCTTGTACCTGGCGCTGACGACGACCGGCATCGTGATTTTTGCCACGCTCAGCGGCCAGTCCACCGAGGCGTTTTTTGGGCCGATTACCCGTTTCTTGAGCGGGGAAGGCCTGGCCGGCGGGATGAAGACGGCCCGGCTGTTGGTCCTCGTGCTGTTCCCCTTGTTGGTGGGGTGGCAGACCTATTCCAGCACGGCGCCCAGCGAGCAGCCTCCGGCTGAAAACCGCACGGTCCATCCGGCGCCTCCCGGCGAGTTTGTCGGCCTCTCCAATCCGATTCCCAATACGCCTGACAACGTGATGGCCGGCAAGGGGCTCTACGCCGCCTTTTGTTCGCCCTGTCATGGCGGAAATTTCGACGGGAAGGGCATGGCCGCCAAGGGGTTCAACCCGCCGCCGGCCAACTTCTCCGATCCGACGACGATCGCCATGCTCCAGGAAAGCTATCTCTTCTGGCGGATCAAGAAGGGCGGCGTCGGGTTGTCCATCGAGGGCATGCCTTGGAAATCGGCCATGCCGCGTTGGGAAGTCGAGTTGAAGGACGAGCAGATTTGGAAGATCATCATGGGCGAATACGACGGGGCGCATCAGAAGCCTAGGACATGGGAATAGCGTCTGGGGTCTGGTCGCAGGCGGAGCGATGAGGGGACTATGAAGATGTTGGTTCGGCTGAAACCCTGGTCCATCGGGATCATCGGCGCGTGCCTCGTGAGCGGCTTCCTGGCGCCGCGAGCCGGCTGGGCGCAGGAAAGCGTCTCGGTCAGGGCCGGGCTGGTCAAGGGGACTTTGCCGGCCGACGATCCGGCGGCCGCGGCGTGGAACAGCGCCCCGGCGTCCGAATTTCCTCTCTCGCCGCAAGTGCACTGGCCGAACCGGATTCTCGAAGTCACCGCCCAGTCCGTCAAGGTGCGCGGGCTGCACGACGGCAAGCAAGTGTCGATTCTCCTTGAGTGGGCGGATCCCACGGAAGACCCCGATGACGCCGCCGCGCTGGAGTTCATGGTCGGAGACAAAAAAGCGCACTTCGCCCACGGGCAGCCGATGGCCCAAGTGGAGGGCGGTCCGGTCAATATTTGGTTCTGGAAGAACAAGGACGCCAAGATCCTGGACATGAACGCCAAGGGCTTCGGCACCCTGAAAGTCCAGGACCAGCAGGACGTGACGGGCAAGGGGGTCTATCAGAACGGCGCCTGGAAGGTGGTGTTCACGCGACCCTTGTCCACGGCCGACGCGGTGAACGATGCCCAGATCAAGCCGGGAGACTTCATCAACATCGCCTTTGCGATTTGGGACGGCAAGAAGGATGCGGCCGGGGATTTAAAGGAGAAGGGCTCGCAAAAAGCGGTGTCCTCCTGGTGGTATTTCCGCGCCGAACCGCCGCCTGATTATTCCGGCTATCTCTATGCCGCGATCGCCATCGGGCTTGCGGCAGGGTTTCAGTTTGTGGTGATCCGGAAGCTGAAGAAAGGGGCCTCGACATGACGGCCGCACGCATGAGGGCGACAGGGACGATTCGGACGCTGGTGCTGGGCGGAGCGCTGGCAACCGTTGCGGTGGCGGTCGGCATGGTCGGCTGCACGCTGCTTCAAAGCGAGCAGGTCTCCAAAGGCCAGAAGCTCTACGCCCATTACTGCATGCATTGTCATGGCGAGCACGGCCAGCAGAACGAGGGCTACAATTGGGGACAGATGCCGGACCCCCGTCCCAAGGATTTGTCCAACAAGGGGGAAATGTCCACCTTCAAGGATGAGGAAATCTTCGGGACGATTTCACGCGACATGAAGGATACGACGCCGGAGGTCGGGGACAAGATCGGGGATGACGAGTTTGCCGTTCCGACCATGCCCACCTTCAAGTACACGCTGTCGGAAGAAGAAATCTGGTCGATCGTGGCCTACGTCCGGACGCTGCACGGGATGCAGCTGGCCTATAACGTGGACGGACGAAAGAAAGAATTGCAGGACCAACTCCAGGCCGCGCAGCAAAAGTCCGACCAGGCCAAACAGGCGCTGGAGGCGGCGGAGAAGAAGGCGGAAGACGAGGCGGAGAAAAAGGGCGTCGACGCGGACGATGCCGCCACGGCCAAAGAGCAGGAAGCCAACGTGGCGGCCGTCAAGGAGCTGGAAGCCGCCAAGACGGCCCTGGCCAACTTTACCGCTCGTCCGAAGTTTGCGGCGGCGCAGCGGCCGGATCTGACGATGTCGGAGGCGGAGGCGGCCAAGTCGGCGGAGACCGGCAAGCGACTCTACGCCAACAAGTACGGCTGCAACGCCTGTCATCGGGTGGGTGAGGCCGGCGGGTTGGTTGGTCCGGCGCTGGATCGGGCCGGCTTCCGTCTGAACAGCACCTGGGTCTATCGCTGGGTGAAGTCTCCGCAGGGCATGAAGCCGGAGACCCGGATGCCCAATCTCGGGGTCAGCGATCCCGATGCCAAGGCCCTCTCGATGTATTTGGCGACGCTGCGGGCGCCCCAAGCCGAGAAGCCGATCGAGAAGGCGTCCCACTGACGAATTGGGTTCGCCGGTCTGTCTCTTACGCAGAGGCTTGCGTGTTTGGCCGTCCCATCCTTGAAGCGGCCGGCGTCCGAGATCAGCGCGTTCACGAAAGAAAGCCCGCCCAGATTCCAGCCAGGATTGCCGCTCCGACCCAGACATGTTGCTTGAACAAGGCCAAGGCTCGGGCCGGAGAAACTGCGCCTCGAAGCTGCGTAACTTGGCAGACAGAAAGCACGCCGACGCCGACGAGGGCGGCGTAGAAGGCCGGCCCGAGGCCGAGCAGCCGACCGGCGCCGCCGAGCAGGATCAGCATTCCGCCCATGGCCAGGGCGACCGCCAGCCAGGTCAGCGAACCGAAGAAAATAGCCGAGGACTTGACCCCGATTTTCCTATCGTCGTCGCGGTCCTGTAGCGCGTAAATCGTGTCATAGGCCAGGGCCCAGCAGATCGTGCTTCCGTACAGGAGCCAGGCTGGAGCCGCGAGTTCGTTTCGGACTGCGGCCCAGGCCATGATCACCCCCCATCCGAAGGCCATGCCGAGGACCGCTTGGGGAATGTGGAAGAGCCGTTTGGAGAAGGGGTAGAGGGCGGCAAGTAACAGGGCCACCGGGCTTAGGAACAGGGCGAGCCGGTTCAGAAACAGCAGGAGCAAGGCGGCGAGCGAGACCAGCGCCATGACGACGGCCAGGGCTTGAGATGGACTCAGGGCGCCGCTGGCCAAGGGACGCGTCTGGGTCCGCGCAACCTGGCGGTCGAAGGAGCGGTCCGCCAGGTCGTTCATCACGACGCCGGCGCTTCGCATCAGGAAGGAGCCGAGTAGGAAAATGACCAGGAGGCTGAACGGCGGCCTCCCTCCTGCGGCCAGGGTGAGCCCCCACAGGGTCGGGAGTGCGAGCAACCATGTGCCGGCCTGGCTGGAGAGGCGAACCAGGCGCGCCAGCGTCGGCCAATCGAGGCCGCTCTGCGAAGCCCCGGCTGGTCCTGACGGGGCTGATGCGGGGCAGTCGGACATGCGAAGGACCTTAGCGCAAGCGGGAAAACCCTGTCAACGATGCGGTGGGCCGGCGGTGTCATGCCTTTATGGTTGCCTTGCGGGGTGGTTTCCGGTATATACCTGGTCTGTGTGGGCTGTGGCTGCTTTTCTTGTCTTCCCCCCTCGATGGACTCCCCTCGTGATGCGGCTTGTCGTCATGCTTCTCCTGTCGGCAGGGCTGACGGGGTGCGGCGGGCTCACGTCAAGGCCTTGGTTTGGAACGGACTCGCAGGGGTATTGGCTTCCCTTGACGGTGACGCTGAAGCTGGACGCCACGGTGACTGCTGCCGCGCTCCACTATGCGAATGCCTGTCAGCAGCAGGTGGCGCTTCCTATCCACGACCGTCTCAAGTCTTCTTTGTCGCGCGAAATCGGCATGGTCTTCGAGCGGGTGCAGGTGGCGGGGGCTCCCGCCAAGGGCCAGTCTCGTGAAATGCCGGATGGAGAGGTGCAGGTGGCGCTGGGACTCAAAGAGCTGGAACTCTTTATCCCTCGGAACGACTCGAATAGTTATCCGGCAATGGTGACGCTCGGGGCGACGGTGACCTATGTGGATGCCGGAGGGGCGACGCTCTTTACGAAGAAGCTTCGAGCGGAAGCCAAGGGCGAGGTGGATACGGAGCGGGGCAATTGCGAAGTGGGCGGACTCGAAGGCGTGGTCAACGAAGCGGTGATGAAACTGGCGCAGGGCATCAAGAGGCACTTGGGAACGTCGATTAAAATTCAACAGGCCGCCAAGACGCGCAAGGGCGGCGATCGGCCGATTCCGGCTGCCGCAGAGGCGCCGGCTCGAGACCGTGCGACATCGGCTGCGGCGCCGACCACGGCCCCAGCGCAGGCCTCCGGCAGGCGTTCCGCCGGGGCGTCCTCGCTGTCGTTCCGCGCCATGTTGAAAGACGAAAGCCAGAATCAGGTCCTTGAAAGCGGGGAGCAGGTCACGGTGAAAGTGGAAGTCAAAAACGCCGGGACAGAGGTCGCCCAAGGCGTGACGGTGGCGCTGAGCGGAAGTTCCGAGCTGGTGCAGGCACTGACCAATCCCATCCCGGTCGGCGATCTCCAGCCCGGCGAGACCAAACGGGTGGAGGCGAGCGGGCTGGTACCTCCCGTGTCGGCGGTACAACAGGCCGAGCTGATCGTGGAGGTGCGCGCTCCCGGCGGGACCGGACTGCCTGGACCCAAAAAGTTCATCGCGGCGCTGCGTCCGGCCAAGACGCCGCACATCGAGGTGCTCTCGGTGGATGTGGATCAGGTTCCCAATCCGGTGCGCGGGTTCGAGCGGCGCAAGGCGGCGGGGATTGCGATCGGTGTCGGGGCGTTTCGGGATACGGACCTGCCCGGCCTCCCCTTTGCCGTCCGCGACGCCGAGGTGATGGCCAAGTATCTGCGCGCGACCGTGGGCATCCCGACCAAACGGGTCAAGCTGATGACGAACGAACAGGCCCTCAAGGAAGACTTTGCGGAAGCCTTTGAGGACTGGCTCCCCCGGCAGGTTGAGGAAGACGGACTGGTGGTGGTCTTTTTTTCCGGCCGAGGGATGGTCGATCCGGCCACCGGGGCGGTGTTGCTGCTGCCGCACGAGGGGAGTCCGGAGTCCCCCTCCCGCGCGTTTTCCCTGCGGCGCCTCCAGACGGCGCTGGCGCGTTTGCCGATCCAGCAGGCGGTGCTGTTGCTGGACGTCACGCTGACGGCGTCCTCGTCCGCCGGGTCCTCGGTGGGCACGGCTGCGGCCAAGGAGGCAGCCTGGGACGTGCCGGCCGGAGGCAGTGGGAAGATCGTGCAGGTGGTCGGGGTGCGCAAGAGCCAGCAGGCGCATCAGTACGAGCAGGGGAAGCACGGGCTGTTTACCTATTACCTGCTCAAGGGGCTGGGGGGTGAAGCGGATCGGGATGGCAACGGGATCGTGAGCGTCGGCGAACTCTGCGGCTATGCGCGCGTGCAGGTTTCACGGACGGCCAAGGCGGAATACGGGGAGGAGCAGGACCCCGTCTGCGTGCCGGCCATTGGTCCGGATGCAAAGGCCTGGGGCGCTCCCTTGGCGAGGGTCCAATAAGACGATGGGCTTGTCTCGGCGCCCCCCTCCGCAGAACTCAATCCTCGAATCGGTTGACAGGCTTACAGCCTCCTGAGTATGATGCCTCTCCGTGTCCAAGCCCCCATCGAATCCCTCGGTTTTGTCGTAGGCGCAGAACTGGCGGCCGGCGTAGCTCAGTGGTAGAGCAGCTGATTCGTAATCAGCAGGTCGGTGGTTCAATCCCACTCGCCGGCTCCAGTTTGTTCACGCGACTTTTCCCATGACTCCAATCCGCATTTGTGGTAGAAATACTTCGTCTGGCCTCGTGCATTGCAATTGATCGAAGTGGCCTCCCCGCCGGTCCCTCCCCACGAAGTTTCTGGTCCATCGCACAGGCTGTCTGAACTGTTTGCGTGGATTGCAGGAGGGGGATCGTCGGCGGACTGCGCAAGGAATCGAGAAGGAATCGGACCGACGATGGCCTCAGGAACTGCTGAAAAATCAAAGGCTCTTCGCTCCTGGGTGAGGCTGGCCGGCTTGGGGTTGTGTTGTTGCCTGGTTCTTGGCCCGGGCGCCTGGCAGGGTCTGGTCTATGCGGCGGGCAGCCAGCCGACGCAGGATGTCGTCAAGGAAGAATCTATCACCGAGGGGGTCAAGACCGTGGTCGAGGATGCGAAGGCGCTCATCGTCTCGCCCTTGAGCATGGACCGCTACGACGCCCTGAAGCTGGGTGGAGCCATGGCGGTGGTGGGAGGCATGTTTGCCGCCGACCATTCGATCAAAGACCTTGTCCAACGTAACAGTACGACCAAGGGACGAGACATAGCCGACAAGGTGAATACCTGGGGAAGCCCCGGCACCTTGCTGGGGCTCAACGCCGGCGTGATCGCCATCGGGGTGGCCGGCGAGTCCTATGGGGCGAGCAGCAAGTTAAAGGACACGGGGTTGGTCAGCTTCGAGGCGGAAGGCTTTGCGATCGTGGCGACCTCCGCGCTCAAGCTGGTGACGGGCCGCGCGCGGCCCGAGGCCAATCAGGGCACCACCCATTTTCGTCCCTTCACCGGGTTGGATGGTTCCTTCGCGTCTACGCATGCCTCAGCGAGTTTTGCCGTGGCGACGGTGTTCGCGGAGCGGTACCAAGGGGCCGGGTGGCTGGCCTATCCCATCGCCCTGGCCATCTCCGGCGCCAGGGTCTATACCAACAAGCACTTTTCGTCCGATGTGGTTGCCGGCGCCTTGATCGGCTACGGGTTGGGGCACTTCCTCAACGCGCGGCATTCGGACGATCCGACGGACTGGAAGATCCGTCCCATGGCGATGGAGCGGGGGACCGGCGGGGGCATCATGATCGGGAAGCAGTTCTAGCCGGCAAGCGTCGAGTGACGAGCGATGGCATGACACGGGACGCCAAGACAACCGCGTTGCACCGACTCCTCAGAAAATTTTCCTTTGCCTGGGCCGGACTCACGGCCGCCTATCGATCGGAGCAGAGCTTCCGCATCCAACTGGCCGTATCCGCTGCGGCCCTGCTGGCGGGCGTCCTGCTGGGGCTCACGCAGTTGGAATGGCTCTGTGTGACGATCGCGATCGGCACCGTCCTATCGCTCGAACTGCTGAACACCATGATCGAGAAAACGCTCGATCTGCTCCATCCGGCGCAGCACGAGCGGGTGAAGTTCATCAAAGACGTGTCGGCTGCGGCGGTCCTGGTTTCGTCGCTCGCGGCGGCGATCGTCGGGCTGGTCGTGTTTTCCCGCCATTTTTTTTGACGCGCGCGAGGCGGGGGCAGACGGTGCCCTCGGCTTGACAGGCTCTTGACGCTGACGCTATCCTCCCACGACCGATGCCATCCAAACACAGCAAGCTTCCGATACGAGTGCGGCGCGACAACTCGGCCGGCGTGACGAAGGCCCGCGTCACACCTTCGGCGAAGGATTCGGCCCCCC
>VGXD01000031.1 GCA_016873525.1 Nitrospira sp.
GAGCCTGGCCATCAGTTGAACAAGTCGATCGAGGCGTTCGGACATGACTTCCTTGTCTCGTGCGGCTTGCCGAAGTGGTCTGCGGTTCGAGGCAGCCTCGTCGGCCATTATACCTGTTTTGCCGCCCGCTTCAATCCGTCCTCAAGTTGCGCCAAAACGCGTGAGTATGATAATTTACACAGCCGTTAGTGACTGTGGAGGAGGGCTGTGTATGGGCACGGATGAAGCGGAAGGATTTGTCGTTCGCGATCGTCGTGCTCGCGCCGATGAAGGAGGAGCCCCGCCGGATCGGGCGGGGGTTGCCGCACCCCCCCGGCAGGCCGAGGTCCCCCCTGCCCCAGAGCCTCCTCGCGCACAGGACCAGGCCCATCCGGTCACCTTTTCCTCCTTTGTCTTCTCGCTCGGCACGTCGGCGCTGATGCTGATGGGAGAGCAACTCGACCCCCGGCAGGCCAAGGTTCCGGTGAATCTGGCGCAGGCCAAAGAAATCGTCGATATCCTCTCGGTGTTGGAAAGCAAAACTCGAGGGAACCTGACTTCCGAAGAACAGGCGGTGCTGGAAGACATGCTCTACGCACTGCGGATGAAGTATGTGGACCTGGCCTCGGGCAAGTCGGCGTCCCCAGCGTCTTGACCCTTCGTCTCTTCGGTTGCAGCCGCCCTCCGCGTTCCGATCCATCCTCTTGATCAGCATCGCGGTCTTCCCGATTTGGCCGTGGTCCGATGGAACGCCGTCGGCACGGTGAACGGTTGTCACGATGATCGGTGCATGCATGGTCGGACAATGTCTTGTTAGGCTGGTTGCCTTCGCCGTTTTGTGCGGCTGGTCTGGGCCCGTCTGGGCTGGTGGAACAAGCGGCTCGCGCGGGCCGGATCGTTCGCTGCCTGTATTGGCGGGGGCGCCTTCCGCCGGTCACTCGAAGGTCATCGCCGGCGGGCGGCGTCACGTGGCGGCCCTGTGGGCCGAGAGCGGGTGGCGCCTGGTTGAGGCCGGCGAGTACGACCGCGCGGCGCGGGCCTTTACGGTCGCCAAGGACCTGGCCCCGGACGAGGCGTCGATTTTGGTCGGGCTTGGGTTCAGCCGGCATCGACAGTTCAGGGACGATCTGGCCTTGGCCGCGTTGGAAGCGGCGCTTCGACTGGACCCCGCAATCGGCCAAGCCCATGCCTTGCTCGGCGACGTCTATGCGCGGCAGGGCCGGTTCTCGACGGCGGTGGGCCATTACGACAAGGCGCTTCGGCAAGATCCCAACGACGTGGCCCTTCAGGAGCGGCTCATGACCGCCAAACAGGAGCGTGAGGTCGAGGCCCGGTTCGATCGATTGCTCAGCCCGCACTTCGTGGTGCTGTATCAGGGGGACCCTGCGCGGATGGTTGCCCATGACGTGGCCGAGCGGCTGGAGGCAGCCTACGACGAAATCGGCAGGGCCGTTGGCTATTTCCCTGACGAGGCTTTTACGGTGCGGTTGTACCCCGCAGGGCAGTTCCAAACTGCGACCCTGACGCCGGCCTGGGCTCGTGCCATGTTCGACGGCAGGATTCACGTGCCGGGTGAGGGCCTGGGGACCGGCGCCGAAGCAATGGAGCGGATGCTCAAACACGAATATGCCCATGCCGTGGCGTACCGACTCAGCAAGGGCCGAGCGCCGGCCTGGCTGAGCGAGGGGTTGGCTCTGTATTGTGAGGGCGGGGCCGTAACGGGAGCGGTCAAGAGCCCCGTGTCCCACACGGGCGATCTTGAGCCGCTCAGCTCGCTCCACGGGAATTTTCTGGGCCGTTCCCAAGGGGCGGCCAAGGCCGCCTATGGAGAAAGCGATGCGGCTGTTCGGACACTGATCCGGCGACATGGCATGGCCAAGGTGCGGCAGTTGCTGGAAGCCCTCGCCCATAGTCCGGATATGCCGAAGGCGTTTGAGCGTGTCTTCCATGAACGGTACCGCGAGTTCGACCGCAGCCTCGTCTCATCCCAGGGAGGGCAGGGCTGATGCCTGAGCCGGTGGAGCCAGTCACGTCCGGGCGCCTCGAGTCCTTGCCGGCCTCGCGGGCGACGGCCTCCTTGCGGTCGGAGGGGGCGCGCGATCGTCGCGGCCCGCATTTGCAGCCGGTCTGGATCGTCCTGCTGTTGCTCCTGCCCTGTCTGGCCCTCACGGTCTACTATTCCCAGTATGCCTCGGAGTACTCGGTGTCCGGCAGCCCCGAAGGGGATTCGATGTTGCCCACCCCCGGCTACGCCTTCGTGCTGTTGCTGGTCAACTTGGACCTGATCGGCCTGGTCGTGTTGACCCTGCTCCTGTCCCGCAATTTGATCAAAGCCTATTTCGAACGCCGCCATCGCCTGCTGGGGTCAGGATTCAGGACCAAGCTGGTGGCGGCCTTCATCGGGTTTGCCCTGATCCCCACGGTGTTGCTGGCCATCGTGGCCAGCGGGCTGGTGACCAAGGCGGTAGATGTCTGGTTCAACGATCAGATCGAGCAAGTGCTGAAGGACTCGCAGGAAGTCGCGCGGATGCACCACGAGGGGCACATGACCCTGGCGGTCAACAGCGCCCGCGCGATCAGCCGGGAGATTTTCCGGGAAGAGATGCTGATTTCGGAGCAGCGGGAATTGCTCATTGCGACCATCGATCGGAAACGGGCGGAACACAACCTGGCCGGGGTGGCGGTCTATTCGTCCAAGATGGAGGCCTTGACCAAGGCCGTCGATCCGGACGTGCCGGCGGCGGTGTTGGACCTGCCGATCGGGCAACTCGTCTTGCAGGTGCTGAAGGGCAAGCAGGAGTTGACGTCGGTGCAGGAAGCGCAAAGCGGCCGCCTGATCCGCGCGGGGATCCCGATCGCCTCGAACGTGCGGCGCGGGGAAGTGGACGGCGTGGTCGTGGTGGACGCCTACATGCCCGATTCGCTCTTGGCCAAGATGGAAGGCATCGCGCGGCAATATACCGAATATCGCCAGATCAAGGCGCTGAAGAATCCGATCAAGGCCGGCGCCTATTTGTTCGTGGCGGTCATCACGGTCATGATCATGTTCAGCGCCACCTGGTTCGGGTTCTACGTGGCGCGCGGGATTACGGTGCCGATCCAGCGCCTGGCGGAAGCCACCGAGGCGATCGCGCAGGGGGACTTGAACGTCCGGATCGAGGTCAAGGCGGCGGACGAGATCGGGACCTTGGTGGCGTCGTTTAACCGCATGACCGAGGATTTGAAGGGGAGCAAGTCGAAGCTGGAACAGGCCAACGTTTCGCTGCGGCGGTCCAACCTGGAACTGGATCGCCGCCGCGCCTATACGGAGGCGGTGGTGGACACCATCGCGGCCGGCGTGCTGTCCATCGACCGATCGGGCCTCATCACCACGTTCAACCCCTCGGCCGAGCGTATGCTGGGCGTGCCGGGCGAGCAGATGCGCAATCGGCCCGTCAGCGAGGCCTTCAAGGAATTGGGGCTGGACCTGTTCCAAGGCGCCTACGACCGCATGATGACCGATGGGCGGGACGGTCTGTCGGTGGAGGGACCGGTGGAGGTCAAGGGCAAGTTCCTGACGATCGTCCTGCACGGCTCGCGCATGAAGTATGAGGCGGGGAAGGATCTGGGCTTCGTGCTGGTCTTCGAGGACTTGACCGAGTTGATCAAGGCGCAGAAAACGGCGGCCTGGCAGGAGGTGGCGCAGCGCATCGCGCACGAAATCAAGAATCCGCTGACGCCCATCCAGCTCTCGGCCCAGCGCCTGCGCAAGAAGTTTTTCGAAAAGTCGCCGGACTTCGACGGGATCTTCGACGAATCGACCCAGGTGATCGTGAACGAGGTCACCAGCCTCAAGCGGATGGTGGATGAGTTTTCGAAGTTTGCGCGGATGCCGTCCCCGCAGATGGCCCGGGAGTCCCTGGACGAGGTGATCCGCAAAGTGGTGGCGCTCTACAGCGGGGCGCACCGCGAGATCGAATTCCAGGTGAACCTGGATGAGACGATGCCGCCGCTGAACCTGGACCGGGAGCAGATGAACCGCGTCTTCGTGAACCTCTTCGACAATGCGGTCCAGGCGATGAATCAAAAGGGCCGCCTCTCGGTGACGACCCAGTACGATGCCAAGCGCCACCGGGCGGTCGTCACGGTGGCCGACGACGGCATGGGGATCAACCCGGAGGACCAGGACAAGCTCTTCGTTCCGTATTTTTCACGGAAACGAACCGGAACCGGCCTGGGACTGGCCATCGTGCAGCGCATCATCACGGACCACGACGGCCAGATCCGGGCCGCCAACAACGTGCCCAAGGGGGCGGTGTTCACCTTCGAGTTGCCGGTGTGAGAAAACCGTGACAGGTGACGGGTGACAAGTGACTGGCGTACTGACAACAGCGGGACTTTGATGTTCGACGTATCACGCGTCACGCATTACGCATCACGAGGTTTCAATGGCCGAATCGATTTTGATCGTAGATGACGAGCCGGCGATCCTGAGTTCCGTGAGCAAGATCCTCGAAGACGAGGGCTATCAGGTGACGCTGGCCAAGAGCGGGGCTGAGGCGCTGAAGCTGATGGCCGCCGATCCCCCCGATCTGGTCCTGCTGGATATCTGGATGCCCGAATTGGACGGGCTGGAGACGCTCAAGCGCGCGAAGGCCCAGGCCCCCCGGCTGCAAATCATGATGATGTCGGGGCACGGCTCCATCGAGACCGCCGTCAAGGCCATTCGGCTGGGCGCGTACGACTACATCGAGAAGCCGCTCTCGCTGGACAACGTCACGCTGCGGGTCCGGCATGCATTGGATCAGCGCCGCCTGGAGGAAGAAAATCTCACCCTCCGCACCAAGGTCGAGCGCCGCTTCGAGTTGGTTGGAACGTCGCCGGCCATGCAGAAACTTCGCCAGCTCATCGCCACGGCCGGTCCGACGACCGGCCGCGTGCTGATCGCGGGTGAAAACGGGACCGGCAAGGAACTGGTGGCCCGCGCGATTCACGTGCAGAGCCCGCGCCGGGACCGGCCGTTCGTGGCCGTCAACTGCGCGGCGATTCCGGAGACCTTGATCGAGAGCGAGCTGTTGGGCCACGAGCGAGGCGCCTTCACCGGGGCCACGGGCCAGAAGCGGGGCCAGTTCGAGCAAGCGGACGGCGGCACCTTGTTTCTGGACGAGATCGGGGACATGAGCCTCAGCACCCAGGCGAAGGTCTTGCGGGTGTTGCAGGAGCAGCAGTTCACCCGCGTCGGCGGCAACAAGCTGATCAAGGTGGATGTGCGGGTGATCGCAGCGTCGAACAAGAATTTGCTCAAGGAGATCGAAAAGGGGAACTTCAGGGAAGACCTCTTCTATCGCCTGAACGTGTTGCCGATCGAGGTGCCGCCGCTGCGCGAGCGGCGCGAGGACATTCCGCTGCTGGTCACGCATTTCCTGCACAGCCATGCGGAGGAGCAAGGGCTGAAGGTGAAGGAGGTGGCGCCGGCCGCCTTGGCGGCCCTCCAGCACTACGACTGGCCGGGCAACATCCGGGAGCTGCGCAACCTGGTCGAGCGGTTGATGATCATGGTGCCGGGCCCCGTGATCGAGGCGTCCGACATCCTTGGGTTCCTGCAAGGCCGGCCGGCCGCCTCAGGGGCCGCCCCGGCTTCATCCGGCTTGGCCTGGCAGGCTTACGACTCGCTCAAGGACGCCCGCAATGCCTTCGAGCGGGACTACATCTCGCGTAAGCTGCTGGAGCACAACTGGAACGTGTCGAGGACGGCCGAAGACCTCAAGCTCGAACGGAGCCACCTGCACAGGAAGATTAAGCTGCTCAATATTCCCTTGCGTCCGGAAAGCTAAGAAGAGAGGAATGCTGCGGCCGATGAAGGCCGGGCGGTTCCGGCCTTGCCGCAATGCGTTGTTGACAGGCAGCTGCCGGCACCCTACAGTTGGCTCTGCGCGTATCGGATGCAGCGCACAGCGCCGGGCGATCGCGTGACGATCCCATCCCGTTTCCGCCATGATGAAACCTCCGGGCCCTTCCCTTCCGGCCGAGGCACGAGAGAGTAGGATAAAAAGATGAGGAGTCTGTATTGCAGATGGCTACTGAACCGTTGACCGTGACCATTGAAAAGCTGGTGCAGGGGGGGCGGGGGATTGCCCGTCATGACTCCCAGGTGTTGTTCGTGCGCGGGGCGATTCCTGACGAGACCGTGTCGGTCGTGGTCGGGGGCAAGCACAAGGGGGTTCAGGAGGCTGCGATCGGCGCAGTCTTGACGGCGTCGCCTGACCGGGTGGTTCCCCCCTGTCCGGTCTATGACGTCTGCGGCGGCTGTCAGTTGCAGCACATGCGCTATGAGGCCCAGCTCGTCCAGAAAAGCCTGATCCTGCGGGAGACGCTGGCGCGGGTGGGCAAGGTGCAGGTGGATGCGATGGCTCCCGTGGCGGCCTCGCCGGAATCCTACGGCTACCGGAGCACGGTCCGGTTCGTCGTGTTCCGGGCCAAGAACGGATTTGCGCTGGGCTTCCATAAAGAGGGGACGAAGGAGCCGGTGCCTGCGGCAGGCTGCTTGCTGGTGCCTCAGGCGATCCGCGATGTCGTGGCGGTGATGAGCGGGCGGCTGGCCGCTCAGGGCAAGCTGCCGATCCCGTTGGAGTCGGTCGAGATCAGGCGGTCTGCGGACTTCGGACACCTGCTGTTGGTCTTTCATGCGGGACCGGCCATGCGAAGTCAGGGCCAGCAATTGTTCGAGATGTTTCGAGACGTCAAAAACCTCGTCGGACAGGTGGTGACGGCCGGGAGCGGGACGAGGGCCCAGCGTTGGGTCGATGGCCAGGATTGGGTCGCCGACCGCTTGGGGGACCTGCTCTTCAAGATCAGCGACCGGTCGTTCATGGCGGCGAACTGGCGGATGAACGCAGTCCTCTCGAAGGCCGTGATCGACTGGGCCGGGTCGGCCGAAGGGCTGCGCGTGCTGGATCTCTATGCGGGCATCGGCACCCTGGGGCTCTCGCTTGCGCGAGCCGGCGCCCTGGTGACTTTGGGCGAGGCGAATCCCTATGCCTTGGCCGATGCGCGCCATGCCGCCAAGACCAACCACATCGGCCGCTGCCGGTTCCGGCCGATGCGGGCGGAGGCCATGCTGGAGTCGGTCCAGCCCGGCGAGTACGATCTGATGATCGTGGACCCTCCGCATATCGGCCTGAGCAAGGAATGTCTTGCGGGGCTGCTGCGGGTCGGCGCAGGATGTCTGTGCTACCTGTCCCGCGATCCCGCGATCCTCGCGCGCGATCTGGCTCAGTTGTGCGAGGGCGGCTATCGCATCGCCCGTCTCCAACCCTTCGACATGCTTCCGCAGACGGCTCACGTGGAAACCTTGGTGGAGTTGGTTCGTTGACCTTCCCGGACTGCTCCGGTAAGATGCCGCGCCTATGACTACCTACCGACAAGCCGGGGTCGATATCGAGGCCGGGGACGAGCTGGTCAAGCGGATCACGCCCCTGGTGCGCTCGACTTTTAGACCGGAAGTGCTGACCGAGTTGGGCGGCTTCGGAGGGCTGTTCCGTTTTCAAGCCTCCCGCTATGCCGATCCGGTGCTGGTGTCCGGGACCGACGGGGTCGGGACCAAACTGAAAATCGCCTTTTTGATGGACCGGCACGACACGGTCGGCATCGACCTGGTGGCCATGTGCGTGAACGACGTGGCGGTCAGCGGGGCCGAGCCGTTGTTCTTCCTGGATTATTTTGCGACCGGCAAGCTGGCCGTGCCCAAGGCGGAAGCGGTCGTCAAGGGCGTGGCCGAAGGCTGCCGCCAGGCCGGCTGCGCCTTGATCGGCGGAGAGACCGCCGAGATGCCGTCGTTTTACGCCGAGGGCGAGTATGACTTGGCCGGCTTTGCCGTGGGAGTCGTGGACCGGCCGAAGATCATCGATGGGAAGACCATCCAGCCAGGGGATGCGATCATCGGCCTCGCCTCGACCGGGCTGCACAGCAACGGGTATTCGTTGGCGAGGCGTGTGTTGCTGGAGGACGGCGGGTTGACCCTGGAGAGCCGGGTGTCCGATCTGGACCGGTCTCTGGGCGACGTGCTGCTGACGCCGACCAGAATTTACGCCAAACAGATCATGGCCCTGGCGGCCGACTATCCGATCAAGGGCATCGCGCACATTACCGGCGGCGGCTTGACCGAGAACATTCCGCGCATCCTGCCGGACGGGTGCCTGGCTCGGCTGCATCGCGGCGCCTGGCCGGTTCCGGCGATCTTCACCCTGCTCAAAAAGATGGGCCGGATCGAGAGCGACGAAATGCACCGCGTCTTCAACATGGGGATCGGCCTGGTCCTGGTGGTTCCGGCGGCCCAGGCGGAGGCCGTCATTGCCCGCGCGGCCGAGCTGGGAGATCGAGGCTACCGGATCGGGGAGATCGTCGCGGGCGAAGGCGAGGGGCGGGTGGACTACGTCGGGGCAGAAGGGGCGTAGCGGTGCCGACGGCCGGACGTTCGGATAAGTTGCGCATCGGGGTCTTGGCCTCGGGACGCGGGTCCAACCTGCAGGCGGTCATCGATGCCATCGAGGCGGGATCGCTCCAGGCGCAGATTGCCCTGGTTCTCAGCAACAAGAAGGATGCCTTTGCGCTGGAGCGGGCCAGGCGCCACGGCCTCACCGAGGTCTTTCTCGACCCCAAGCCCTATACCGGCCAACCAGACAGCCGCGAAGCCTACGATCGGGCCATCTTGGACTTGCTCAAGAAGCACGAGGTGGAGCTGGTCGTCCTGGCCGGCTACATGAAGATCGTCACAGCGGTCCTGATCAAGGCCTACGAGAACCGGATGATGAACATCCATCCCTCGCTGCTGCCGTCGTTCCCCGGCCTGGACGTGCAGAAGAAAGCTTTGGATTGGGGCGTGAAGCTCGCCGGCTGCACCGTGCATTTCGTCACCGAAGGCGTGGATGAAGGCCCCATCATCATCCAGGCCGCGGTGCCGGTCTTGGAAGGGGACACGGCGGAGATGCTGTCGGCCCGCATTCTGGAGCAGGAGCACCTCATCTATCCCCGCGCGATCCAGCTCTATGCGGAAGGGAAGCTGAAGGTGGATGGCCGGCGGGTGGTCGTCGCGGGGACAGGGACGAAGGGGACTGAAGCCCTGATCAGTCCGGCTTAATTCAGGCAAGTTCACGTGGAGAGACGGGGCCGACTTGTGTATAATGTCGGTGACCGGTAGTTGAGTGGGGGGCTAGCTCAGTTGGGAGAGCACTACGTTCGCAACGTAGGGGTCGGGGGTTCAAATCCCCTGCCCTCCACCAGCCTCCGCTCACGCTTCGGCTGGCAGGCCAAACGGGATTTTACGCGGAGGCTGTCCGCCGTAGCCTTGGCGCAGGCAGGCAGCACCACCGTACCGCACTTCGTGTGATCCGCCGTCTTCGATCAGCTCGCGGCGGATAGGTTTTTAGCTTCCGGTAGTCTCTTCCAAAAACCGTATTCCAGCACTCAGATCTGCTCCTTGCTCATTCCGCGTTCCGTCACCGGCGAGCGGTAGGCTTGCAGCGCGGCGAGGAGTTCTCCAGGCTCGTTGGCTTCGGCGACCAACGTGCGCATGGTAGGGCTCAGGAAACCCTCGGCCACCTGCCGGTCGAGCTGGGCGAGCAGGGGATCGTAGAAGCCGGCGACGTTCAGGAGCCCGCAGGGTTTTCGATGGAAGCTCAACTGGGCCCAGGTGACGATCTCGCAGAACTCTTCCAGCGTGCCGTATCCGCCGGGCAGGGCGATAAACGCATCGGACAGGTCGGCCATGAGGGCCTTGCGTTCGTGCATGGAGCCGACGATCCGGAGGTCGGTGACGCGAGGATGGGCGATCTCCTGGACGGTCAGTGCCTGGGGAATGACGCCGATCACGGTTCCGCCTTCATCTAAGACCGCGTCGGCCAGGATTTTCATGAGTCCGATCCCGCCGCCTCCATAGACCAAGCCGATCCCTTCGCTGGCCAGCATACTGCCCACGGCGCGGGCGGCCTCTGCATAGACCGGCCTGGTGCCTTCCCGGGACCCGCAAAACACGCAGATTCGTTTCATGGGGACACCCTGGAGGCCGGACAGAAATGGTAGCAAGGCAGGGGCGGGGAGAGGCTACGACAATTTGGCGCGCACGAGATCACTGATTTGTTTTCCATCCACCGTTTGTCCGGCCAGACGGGCCATGACCGCTTTCATCACGTTGCCCATGTCCTTCAGCGTGGCGGCGCCGGTTTCCTGAATGACGGCCGCGACGACTTGCGCGATTTCCTCGGTCGAGAGGGCCCTGGGCAGGTAGGCCTCGATGATGGTGATCTCCTTCAGTTCCTTTCCGGCCAAGTCGTCCCGCTTGGCTTTCTGATACTGCTCGACCGATTCCCGGCGCTGCTTGACGAGGGCGGTCATGACGCGGCTCATCTCGGCGTCGTCCAGGTCCTTCTTCAGCTCGATCTCTTTGTTCAATACGGCGGCTTTGATCATGCGGATGGCGTCCATCCGGAGCTGGTCCCTGGCTTTCATCGCCTGCTTCAGGTCATCGGAGAGCCGGTCATGCAGCGACATGGAAATTCCCTCCGTGAGGTCGATCGTGACGACTGCGCCGCCATGATACAAGCCTGGGCGGCGCAAGGCAAGGTGGCTCCCTCAGTGGCCGAGGACGGTCCGGGTGTCTTGGCATAGGCCGGCCGTCATGTAGAGCAGATAGTTGCCCATGCCGTGGTGCAGCAGCGGGGCCTGCAACGGACGGTGATGGACCATGACCAGTTCGTAGTCATCCTTGGTATTGACTTCAAAACCCTGGCCGTCCCGATAGACCTGATGCGGCTGGAACGACCGGAAGACGCCGTCCGGATCGACATCCGGGACGGTCCGCAGCAGCGTCTGCTTCTTGGTCTTGTTCTCCAGGGCGATCAGGAGCGCCTGGTCGTGGGCGTGGGGATAGGCGAACTTCACGCAGCCGTCCATCCGGAACTTCAGCGGCGCCTTGTCCACCTGCACGCCGGGCTGGATCTCGATGCCTTCGTCGCTTTCATCCTGCCGACGGTTGTCGAATTTGCTGTAGCAGACCACGTTGACCCCGACCTGATAGACGTCCAGTTCCTGCACGGGCGTGCCCTTGGGGGCCAGTTCCATCGTGAAGGTGGCCATCACGTCCTTTGTAGGCGGCGCGCCGTGGTAGAAGGCGACAATCGTCATGAGCTTTTGGTCCTTCCCAAGCTTGACTCCGTAGCCGGGAGGAAATTTGGTCTCGTTCATTTCCAGGCCGGCCCCGGCGAAAAACAGTGGCTCGCCGGGACAGGACACGCCTTCTTTGTCCAGGTTGATCAGCAAAATGTGGTGCAGGTACTGGCGGGGCAGCGGGGCGCCGTCCTTGGTAAAGATGGCGGACTTGTACCCGACCAGGTAGCGGTCCTGCGGGACCTGAAAGACGTGTTTGGGAATGCTGGCGGCCAGTTCTCCGTCATGGCCTGTGGGCAGGTCGAGAGGCCCGTAGGTGATGGTCAGGGTATTCCCGCTTAGGGACACGTTGGTCTTGACTTCGGCGGACTGGGGGGCGGAAGCTTGGTGATCGGCCGGCTGATGGTGGTGGCCGCCGTCGGCCAGGGCCGGTCCAACCGGGAGCAAGCCCAGGGCCAGGATGATTGAGGCGAGCTGTTTCATGGGAAGGATCTCCTTTGGTGCGGGGGTCGCCGGGCTTATCTGGTCCCGGCTCCCGAGGGTTCGTCTGGTTTCAGGGAGACGAGGAGGCGTTCGGCTTCGGGACGATACCGGCGCGCCCAGGGGTAGGCGTCGCTCGGGTTGTCCATGCTCACGATGGCCAGCAATTCGCGCTTGGCCGATTCGGGGTCCCGGCGCTTCAGGTACATCTTGGCCAAGTCCAGTCGGACGTGGGATGCGTTCGGATCGATGGCGGCGGCTCGCTTCAAGTAGTCCAGCGCCACGGCCTTGTTGCCTCCCATGAATTGCGGCAATTCCTCCAGCATCATGCCGGCCATGTGCAGGGCCGCCACGTGGTCTTTTTGCAGCTCCAGCGTCCGTCTGGCATGGGCCTTGATGTCGTCCAGGGCCAGGAGCGAGGCGGCCACGCCCTTCGTATCGGCTGCGCTGCCCAGGTTGGCCGCGTAGAGGTAGTGGGCCTCCGCGTTGTTCTCATCCAGCTCCATCGCGCGCTTGGCCAGCTTGGCGCCTGCATCGAAGGCGGCGAGCTTCTGGGCTTTCTCGCTGTAGAGTTCTTCGCCTAACTCCAAGTAGAGCCCGGCCAGTTGAATGAGCTGGCGAGGATCGGAGGAATCCTGCGCCTGGGCGTCCAGCAGTTTCTTCAGGTCCTGCTCCAGCGATTGGGGATAGTCCGGGGGCGGGACCGGGGGCTGCGAGAAAACGGGGAAGGCGGTCAGCAACAGCAAGGCACAAGCCGCCGTCAGCCGCAGTCCGAACGGCACTCTTTGCCGAATGGTGGGGAGGTGGTTCGTGGGGTCCTCAGGAAAATGTGTCGTCAAAAAACCGGGGCTCCTACTGCAAGGATGGGAAGGCCTGGTTGCCCGAGGGCGTGATCGCGGCCTCGCTCCGGAAGGATTCGTGAAACGTCACCAGGATCCACTGCCCATTGCGTCGTTCCATGACCCCGGTCTCGCGCAGGGGCAGGAGCATCTTCACTTCCTCTTTGCCGCTGCCGAGGTAGCGGATGTAGTCCAGCTCCATGACGAACCAGGCGGTCTCGCCCCTGGTCCAGACCTTCAACTGAGTGATGGGAATGTCCAGACGCGTGACGGAGTTGAACTCGTCTTGCATGTCACGGGCGAACTCGTTCCACCCGACGTATTTGCGTCCTTCGATCGTGTAGCTGACGGCGTCGTCGTCATGGGCCATCAGCCTGGAAATCGTGTCGAAATCTTTCTCGATGTTGGCCTGGACCAGGACCCGCAACACGCCTTCAGGACTGGCCAGGTCGGCGGCGAATCCGGTCGCTGCGGGGGACAAGGCAAGGACGGCGAGGAGGAGCCAGAACCAAGCGTTGCGGGTTAGGGTGATCAAGGGCCTCCTTCACCGGGCAGTTCCAAGCAGAGCGTCTACGTCTAAAAGAGGCCCTCGACGAGGAAAGTCTTAGGTGATTGTAAAGCATCTGGCACCAGAATTAGAGTGGTGCCATGCGCGTTCAAGCCTTTGAAACCCTGATTCGGAGCGGGTCGTCGGCTCTTCGGGTCCTGCGCCGGAAACGGTA
>VGXD01000032.1 GCA_016873525.1 Nitrospira sp.
AGCCAGCCGGCCTTCACCAGCGTGTCGTCTTTTAGGTCCATGATGGCGCGATCGTGGCGACCCTGGACGGAGGCGGCGCTGCGGGCGCGAGACCCTGCTTCGGCCGGAGGGCTGGGGAAGGCGCTGAACTCCGGGTCCGGCACCGCATTCTGCCGTGCCTTCTCCAGCGCGCGCCGGATGCCGACCGGCGAGAGATCGCGGGCCTCGCTGCCGAACCCGATGCGGGGCCCCTCGGCCCCGGTAAAGACGGCGCGGATGCCGAGGCCGAACGACTCCGAGGACTTCGGTTCCTCGACGCCGTGGCAGGGAATCTCGGAGGTGTAGCTCAAGCGGCAGAGCAACTGTCCGGTACCGGAGGCATAGACTTCCGCCTCCTGGATGTCCTTGGTTTGGGCAATGAGGCGGAGGGCGCGCTGGACGGCGGCTTTGAGCGAGGCGAGCGAGGTCATAGGCCTGTCAGCCTGGCGCGGCTGCGCATCGTGGGGGCGCCGTTGCCGAGCCGCTTGATTTGCATCGGCTGGCCCTTTCCGCAGTTGGGGATCGGCAAGAGGCGAAAGTCCTTGCCCACCGCATCCACCTTCATGAGGTAGTCCTTGGTGTCGGCCGTCATGCCGCCGTTCCGGTAGAGTTGGCCGATCTGGCCGTTGCGGATTTCATAGACCTTCTGGGCCGAGATGCTGAAGTTCTCCCGCGATTCGGCAATGGAGGGGGTGCGGGCCCCCACTAGGTAGTAGCCCCGGTCCACCTCGCCGATGATGGTCTCCGGGTCCTGCGAGCCGGCGCCGAAGACCGTGGTGGACATGCGGATCAGCGGGACCATCGAGGCTTCGGTGGCCTTGTAGGAGCCGTTGGGCTCCACGCCCAGGACCGAGGCGGTCTGGCGGCTGTTCATGAAGCCTTTGAAGAGGCCCTTGTCGATGTGCAGGACCTTGCGCGCCGGCGTGCCTTCGTGGTCGTAGAGATAATGGCCGAGGCCGGGGAGGCTTGGGTCGGAGTAGGCGGTGACCAAGGGGGAAGCGATCGGCTTGCCGACCTGCGTCTGTTTGAGATTGCGCAGGAGCCAACTGCGTCCGGCATAGGCCGTTTCCATCTTGAGGGCCCGATCCAGTTCGGCGGGATGGCCGATGATCTCATGGGCCGTCAGCGTGTTGTAATGAGGATCGGTGACGACCACGACGTCTTTGTCCGTGGCTTTGAGCGGCGGCGCGTTCGTCAGCTTCAGGCAGTCCTGCGCGAGGCTGGTGGAGAAGGTCAGCAGGTCCAGGTGGCGGATGAGGTCGCCGCGCGTGCCTTCGGTGATCACCTCCCAGCCGCGTTGGTGACCGATGGAGTCGGAGAGGGACTGCTGGACCGTCTCGTGTTCGGCCACTACCGAGCAGAATCCCAGGGTGGCGGCGAAGGACTGGTCGATGACCGCGCCCTCGGAACTGACGAAGAGTTCGCGGCTGACGCTGGTGGAGGCCGCGATGGAATTGAACCGGATGCGAGGCCCCAGTCCCTCGATCGCGCGGGACGTCTCCATGCAGTAGCGGGACACCTCGACGAGCGGGACCGAGCGGGGGTCGATGGCATATTCGGCTTTGACCGTATCCTGGTGGATGTCGATCGGGGCCAGAGCCAGAGCGGCCAGGCTCTCGCCCAATCCTTTGCCTTTGCCCGTGCTTGCAAATCGCGCGCGTGTGTCGGCTTTGTGCCGCGCGTTGGCGAGGGCGCGGTCATAGGCCTGTCGGAGCCCGGCGCGCAGGAGCGCGGTCAGGCCTCCCATGTCCGCATTGCCAAGCCGGTGGCCGAAATAGCCCGGCGAGGGGAAGGGATCTCCGGCCAAGACCCTGATGCCGAATCCGAAGACGAAGTCGTCCAGGGCGGTTTTCCCATGTCCGTTTTCAGCCCGGGCTGATTTGACTTCGGTGATTTCGAGGCGAAGGTCGGCGTAGCGACAGTGCTTCAGGCCCTTGGGGGCATCGCGGACGAGGTCCGCCGCGACACGCGTGATCCTGTCGAGGCTTTCGACGGTCAACGGTTTAATGCTGAGGGTGCGTGCCATGCCGACCGGATGTCTCCCCCAAGCGATACGAGTAAGAAATGCGAGGCTGGCGCAATCGCCGCCACGCCAGGCCTGCAAGAGCAGCGCCGAGCGAGCAAATCGCTTGTTTTTCCGTAAAGTTTTTTCATTATATTGAGCCTTGCCTGTAGCGTCAAGGAAAGCGGCTCGACATGAAAAAACCGTCGGCGGCCATGTCGGCGGTGTTGGGGCCGCTGGTTAGGGCCAATGGCCTACCAGTTCAAGGCCGGCTAGGCCTTCTTTCGGTCATGGTGGGCCTTCTGGCAAGTTGCATTAATATCCAAGAAGTTATACGATTCAACGCAGAGTCCAAACGTCTCGGTCTTTGGGAATTTGGAAATTGACAAGCTCCGCGGCGCTTTGCTAGACTCGGCCACTCCGAAAAGTGGTTGGCGGGAATGATTTTCCGCCGCGTTTCAGGACGTTACAGCGATCTTATAGTGGCAATAATCGGACGGTAAAATATCACCGGCTGTCTTATAAACAGTCCGACAGCCGGCACATAGAGGGAGGCAACCCATGAGTCTCGATTACGTGAAATTCGCGCCGGGTTTCGAGAAGTTCATGCCCAAGGAATATCGGGACATGGTCGAGCACGGTCCCTTCGGCAAGAAGACGACGGTCTCGCAAATGGGTAGCTTCAAGGAGATTCTTGAAGAGCACCCCATGTGCGCGGGTTGCGCGATGACGCTGTTCATCCGGTTGGCGATGATCTCCTTCCCCAACCCGGAAGATACGATCACGGTGGGAACGGCTGGATGCGGCCGTCTGGCGATTTCCCAGGCCGCCATCCCTTTCGTGTACGGCAATTACGGGGACCAGAACGGCGTGGCCAGCGGGTTGTCTCGCGGCCTGCGGCTCCGGTTCGGGGACAAGCCCAAGGATGTGGTCGTGATGGCCGGGGACGGCGGGACGGCCGACATCGGCTTTGCCCAGACCCTGCACTCCTGGATTCGCAAAGAGAAGTTCACCACGATCATGCTGGACAACGAGGTCTACGGCAACACCGGCGGGCAGGAGAGCGGGATGACCAGCCAGGGCGCCGTGCTCAAGATGGCGCCGCTCGGTAAGAAGTTCGAGAAGATGGACATGGTCGGGATGGCGAAGGTCGCCGGCTGCGTCTACGTGGCGACGGTCGTGCCGAACAATCCGAGGCGGGTCGAAGCGGTGATCAAGAAGGCGGTGCTCATCGCCCGCGAAGTGGGGCCGACCTACATCCAGGCCTATACCTCGTGCAACATCGAGTACGCGATTCCCACGGACAAGGTGATGGAAGACGCCAAGAACGTCGAGGACAACCGGTACAAGTTCTCCGAGTACATCTCCGAGGAAGCCAAGCAGTACCTCGCCGAGCGGTACGGATACAAGGAATTCCTCCCGAAACCGGCGGCCGCTGTCACGCAGGCCTAACGGGGGTCCGATCGCGCATCGTTCACGGTCATCTAGACGAGACCTAGCTTAGAGAGGAACGACAATGGCAAAACGCTTCAACATTCGGATGGCCGGCGTCGGCGGACAAGGGGTCGTCACCGGCTCGCACATTCTCAGCACGGCCGTCATCAATGCGGGCGGGGAAAGCACGATCGTGCCCTTCTATGGCTCCGAGAAGCGCATGGCGCCGGTCGAAAGCTACGTCCGGGTGTCGGACGAGCCGATCTACGAGATCGGGGAGATCACGTTCCCCCACATCATCATCATCTTCCACCCGCAGGTCATCACGCACGGCAAGTCCTACACGATGCCCTTCTACTTCGGGTTGAAAGAGGACGGGGTGTGCCTGATCAACAACGACGGGCCGATGAAGCTGCACAAGGACCAGGCGCGGGAGCTGGAAGAGCGCCGCGCGCGCATGTTCTACCTGCCGGCCACCAAGTTGTCCCTGGAAGTGGCGGGGATGGACCTGGCCACCAACATGGCGCTGATGGGGGCGATCGGCTGCATCACGGGCCTGACCACCATCGAGGCGTTGGAGCATGCGGTGAAGGACCGGTTCCTCGGCAAGGGCTTCGTGGTGTCGGGCGGCACGGCGGCTCTGGACAGCGTCGTGGAACGGAAGTTCAAGAAGAAGCAGGAGTTGATCGAGAAAAACGTTGCGGTGATCAAGGCCGGGTGGGACTTCGCAGCCCAGCACGGTTGGGATGAAGTGAGCAAGGCCACCAAAAAGGCGGAGGCCGCCGCGGCTGCCGCCGCCCGGGTGTAATCGCCACAGGAAAGAGGACGCCATGTATCTTGTAGCCGATATCGACGTAGACATCTGCGCACAGACCAGTTGCAAGCTCTGCACTCAGTTTTGCCCCGAGGCCAACACGATCCTCTACAACAACGAGATCGGCAAAGACAAAGGCTACAAGTACGGGGCGGCCTACGTCGCGGTGGACCGCTGCAAGGGCTGCGCGCAGTGCGTCTGGGTCTGCGACAACATGGCCAAGCACCACGCGATCAAGATGATCATGATCGACCAGCTGCCCAAGGCCGCAATCACCGATAACGTGACCTACGGTGAGAAGACCACCACCGCGGTGCTGGCTAGTCCGATGGTCGGGTAAAGGGGGACAGAATTCGTGGAGACGACGCAGAAACAAGACCGCATCATTGTGCCCGGCCCTGCCGGGTTTCATCCCCCCTCGGCCGCCCAGTTGGGCGTCATGCTGCCCGATCCCGGCCAGGGGCTCATGTACGGTCTCCTGGAGTCCAATGAAGAGAAGGTGATCGAGGAGATCGCCCGCAAGATGCTCACCAGTCCCAACGCCACGATCTTCCCCGGTCCGATGGTGCTGTGGGCCTGGAATGAACATGCCGTTGAAAAGGCCAAGGCGGTCCTGGAAATTGCCGCCCAGATTCCCGACGTACTGATCATTCCCATGCCGGATTACCGGCCCAAGTATCCGAAGATCGACCCGGAAGAGGTGATCAACCCGAACCACCCGAACCTGACGATCTGGGGCAACAAAATCGAGGCCTGTATTTTCATCGGCGTCCATTGCCACTATGCCAACCTGACCTTGAAGATGATCCGGGCCGGCACGAATTGCTGCACGAGCGCGATCTGCGCCGAGCAGGGCCATGAAGACGCCATGCTGACGATCCGGGACGCGGATCATGCCAAGTTGAGGAAGGTGGCCAAGATCTTCAAGCGGGTGCGCGAACAGATGGGCCTCAAGCTGCCGGACAACGGCGAGAACGTCCGTTTCACCGGCACCCAGTCGAAGGTGTATGGCGGAAAGACCCATACGAACCCGCTGGAGTTTATGCCCATCGCGGGGGCAACAGCCGGCGCCGCGGCCTTTGGACATAAACCGGAACACATGCAGAGCGAAGGGTAAGGTCTCAGACCTCACCGATACAGCTTGAGAGGGGTGCTACAATGAGCGAATCCCTGGAAACCGCAGTCAAGACCAATCCGCAGGGCGATCCCATCACCAGCGTCGCGGCGGCTCCGAAGACGGAGGTCAAAAAAGACCCCCATGCGGACGCCAAGAAACAGCGGGTGGTCACGCCCGAGCACATGTTTTTCGAAGCGCCGCGCACCAAGGAGTTCATCACCGGAAGCGAGGCGGCCAAGGAAGCCGTCCGGCGGGCCAACGTGGACCTGGCGATTGCCTATCCCATCACGCCGCAGAGTGAAACCATGCAGTTGGTGGGCGTGCTCTACGGCGAAGGCTACGTGAAGGAGTACTACCGAGGCGAAGAGGAAATCGGCGTCATGGCGGCGATTGCGGGCGGCTCGCGGGCCGGCGTGCGGTGCTTTACGGCGACCGCGGGACCCGGCACGTTGCGGGGGCTCGAAGGCATCGCGTCTTGGCCGGGCCATCGTCTGCCGGCCGTGGCGTTTTTCACCTGCCGGGTGGTCAATGCGCCCTTGGCGATCCAGCCGGACAACATCGAAATTTCCTATCTGCTCAACTGCGGGATGGTCGTCTTCCACGCCGAAAACCAACAGGACGTGTTCGACTTCCTCCTCAAGGGCTTCACCATCAGCGAGATGAACGATGTGACCCTGCCGGTGGGCGTGTGCTGCGACGGCTTCTTCGTGACCCATGCCCGCGGCTACGTGCGCATGCCGGAGAAGGGGATCAAGCTGCCGCCCCGGGAAGCCTGGCGCGGCGCGGTGCCGGTGCTGGATGCGGAAAATCCTCCGGCCCGGCTGTCGCGCGATGCGCCGGTGCAGAAATCCAACTTCATGGCCTACAACATCCACGCCGTCTGGCAGCAGGAAGTCTGGGCCGCCGTCGAACGGTCGCGCAAGTACATCAACCAGTACATGGGCGGACTCTGCACGGCGGAAAACGTGGAGGGGGCCGATGCCATCATCGTGGCCTCCGGCAGCGCCGCGGCGCAGTCGCGAGAGGCCGTCCGGCTCTGCACCGAGAAGAACATCAAGGTGGGCTTGATCAAGATCCGGTCGCTGCGCCCCTTCCCCACGCAGGAACTGCGGCAGCTCTGCAAGAACGCCAAGCTGATCGTCATCCCCGAGTTCAACTACGTGGGCTGGCTGGCGAAGGAAGTGGCGACGGCGATCTACGGCCACTCGAAGGCCAAGATCATCGCCGGGCCGCATGTCTATGGCGGCCAGTCCATGCCGGTGGAATTGATCGTGGACGAGGTGGAGTCCGGATTGACGGGCAAAAAGTCCACCAACGTGCCCCTCTCCGCGATCATGGGCACCGATGTGGACCAGGGGTCCGTTTCCCACTTCATGCAGAATATCTGAACGCGGGTTGGGTTGTGAAAACACAA
Source organism: Nitrospira sp. (assembly GCA_016873525.1). Classification (GTDB taxonomy): domain Bacteria; phylum Nitrospirota; class Nitrospiria; order Nitrospirales; family Nitrospiraceae; genus SCVQ01. Next base: position 6,800 of record VGXD01000032.1, read on the forward strand.
GAGCCCGTCCGGATTGCCGGACGGGCTCTTTGTTTTTCGGCTGAGTATCTCGTCGCTCGTGAAGCGTGAAGCATGGAACGGGAGTTTGTCGTGGTCAGTTTTCAGTTGTCAGTTCCGGAAACTGAGAACTGAATACTGAGAACTCTGCGCGAACGACGCTTCACGAGATACGAACCACGGATCAGCCTTGCAGCTCGTCCTGGATCTGTTCCTCGCTGTCCGGCATGCCGTAGGCGATGAACTTGGCGTAGGACAGGTAGATGCCGCTGCTGTCGCGCATGGCCCTGGCGCCGTAGGTCATCCGTTCCAGCTTGGTGGCATCGGCATTCTCGGAGGACCGCAGGGCCAGCACCTGTTCTTCCAGCACTTTATTGTAGCGCTCCATCGCGCGTTCGACATCCCGATAGGCTTGCATGATGACATCGGTCATGGTGAGTGCTCCTCTAGAGTCATAGGATACACTGCCGTCTTTCCGGTGGTCAACCGAACACGATGCCGACAGGCCGTCCATTTTCAACGCCGCTGCTCCAAGCCTGGACCCGGGCGACCGGATTGGTCGGTCCCGATGGATCGCCGACCGTTCCGGACGGGCTGAGCCGGGCCGTCCGTGGGCTCTCCGACCTCTTTACGCGAGGCCGCATGGCCTTGCCCTCGCCTTATCTCGATGAGGCGGGGAGCCGGCAAGCCTACCTGGCCTATTATTTCCCGGTGAACTTGGCGAAGGTGCGGGCGTTGCTGGACGAAATGCCGGAGCCGGTGGTTGAACCGGAGGCCGGCTCCCGGCCCTTCACGGTCCTGGATGTGGGTTGTGGTCCCGGGGCTGCCGTATTGGGGACGCTCGACTGGTTCAGTCAGCGGATTGTCGCCAAGCCGGCTCCGCTGCACCTGGTTGCCGTGGATCGCTCTCCCCATGCCCTGGAGGACTGTGCGCGGGTCTGGGCCGCCTATGCGGAGGCTGCGCGGGTGCGAGACGCAACCCTGGCCACGGTTCGGGCCGACCTGGAGCGATTTCATCCCGGCAACGATCCCCAAGTCGGCGGCCGAACGTATGACCTAATCGTCCTGGCCAATACCCTCAACGAACTCTTCACCAAGGCGCACGACCCGCTTGGGCGGCGGGTCAAGTTGCTCCAAACCCTGCTGGCGCTCTTGGGTCAGCACGGCACCCTCATGATCATCGAGCCGGCGCTGCGGGAGACCTCGCGCGGCCTGCATCTGTTGCGGAATGCGTTGTTGGCGGAGGGTGCCTGCACGGTCTACAGTCCCTGTCTCCACGAGCAGCCCTGTCCGGCCCTGGTCAAAGAAGGGGATTGGTGCCATGAAGAGCGGCCCTGGGTGGCGCCTCCCCTGGTGGCGGCGATCGACCGCGAGGTCGAGTTCATCAAGGACGCGCTGAAATTTTCCTACCTGCTGCTCCGCAAGGACGGACGCTCTATCGTCGAGCGCAGTTCGGACATCTATCGGGTGGTCAGCGAGCTGCGGGAGATGAAGGGGGAGAAGCGGGCTTGGCTGTGCCACGAGACCGGGAGGCCGGAAGTCGGGCGGCAGGACCGGCTGCGGTCTGCCACCAACGAAGCCTTCGACGACTGGCACCGAGGCGCGATCGTGAGGATCGATCAGATCGTGCGGAAGGAGCGGAAGGGGCGGGAGTCCACGATCGGCCGCATTCCATCCGAAGCCACAGTCGAAATCATCAGACCAATCTGAAGAGCGCGGCTGACGAACGGCGGGCCCCGTCGCGGGCGGCCTCGATGACGGCCATGCCCCTTCTGCTGGCGCTATCAGTTCCTATTTTCCGCCGCACCCGAAGATCACCAGAAGGGCGCGGCTCTTATCCCTCGGCTTCGGACATCATGTGCCCCGCAGAGGCCGTCCGCTCCCTGCCCATCCGTTCCAGTCGCAGCTAAAAAGGGTGTTGGCGGGGACAGGCCGCTGATGGGCCTGTCCCTGCTCGAAATGGAGCGTCAGCAGCCAGCTTGCTTCGTGCTGAAAAAGCGCATAGGATTTCCCATAAAGGTGCTCGTTATAGTTAAGGCGGCCTGAGGCAAGAGAGTAGGGAACACAAACGGGGGGTGAGCTTTTCCTGAGACATGCTCTTTTGAACGGTATGGAATTCCAAGAAGTGCGGGATATCATCGAACGGCTGCGCGGAGGTGCCACGAGCCGTTTGCCGTATGATCAGATTCGAGCACTGATATGTGAGTTGGCCAAGGGCGGTGTGTATCAGTCTTACTCAATGCCAGAAGATTTTTCTGTCCACCGTGCGAGACGGGTAGAAGATAAGAAATGGTTCACTTCGGTAGACGACTTGGGGCCTCCCCCACCAGAAAAGACGATTGACTACGGGCGTTGTCACCAACCGGGACGTCCTCTGTGTTATTGTTCTCTCTATGAGGATACGGCACTCGCTGAGGTCGAGGCGGTGTTGGGTGAGCACTATGTCATCTCGACCTTTATACTGCCGAAGGGCAGCGTTCTTATTCCTATTGGAGACCTCGATCACTTTCGGCGTACTGGCGAAACCTACATTGGCCAGAGCGTTCTACAGACAGCGGAGCCATATAAAGAAGTTCTTGCCAGAGAAGATGGGCTCGCAACTGTACTCACCGATGCATTTCTGGCCGATGAATTCATCAAACCAGCAACGACTCCGACAGACTATAAAATAACGAGCGCCCTCTCCGACGTCTTGTTAAATGGTGATTTAAGCCCACGTACGCCGATAGACGCTATAATCTATCCAAGTGTTGGTTTTCGAGAGGGTAGAAATTTTGCGATCCTTCCAGGAATCCATAGATCAAAGATGAAGTTGGTTGAGGCGGAAACGAAAATCATTGAAATCACGGATGTCCTCGGCTACGGGATTTTCAGTTATCAGATGCTATCTACGCTTAAATCGGTCAGTCCCAATGGAGGACTTAATTGGGAACCATTGCATAAATAGGGGGAAAGGAGAATGGAAAGGGGAGTCTTTTTCTGATAGGGCCTGAGCTTTTGGCGGTGCGGTGGCAGATGTGTGATATGCGAGACGAGCGTGAGCGAAACGTTTGAGCAAATTCAGCGGCTTGTCCGAGCAGGATCGGTCCGTATCTCGGAGCATGGTTATGACGAGATGGCTGCCGATGGTATTCTGGCGCGAGAGGTGATAGGTGGTGTTACCGCTGGTGTGGTTATCGAGGACTATCCAGACTATCTGAAGGGGCCGTGTGTCCTGGTGCTCCAGCGGGACCGGAATGGTCAGCCGATCCATGTAGTATGGGGCATTCCCAAGAACGAAAGGGAACCCGCCGTACTTGTTACTGCCTACAGGCCTGATCGAGAGCGGTGGGAAGATGATTTTCGAAGGAGGCGAAAATGAGAACCCGGCGTCGCACGAAGCTTGTCCATGAAGGGAAGTACGTCGCGGAAGTTGACGTTGAGTTGATGGAAACGGATCACGAGTGGTCGCCCTATTTGTCGGTCGAGGACGCCTATAAGCTGGACGATGTTCGTGAGGCGCTCCGACGAGGCGACATCAAGGCAGCCGCGCAATACGGTCGAGTCTTTGCTCTTACCCCAGTGTCAATGTGATTGTGCGGCATGAGCATTCCCCACAAAGGACAGCGGAAGGTTCGTCCCACCCATCCAGGCGAGATGCTGCGCGAGGATTTCTTGCCGGATTACGGGCTGACTGTATCGGGTTTTGCCAAGGCTCTTGGGGTATCGCGGCAGACCGTCCACGAAGTGCTTCGGGAGCGGCGAGCGGTGAGTCCCGAGATGGCGCTGAGGCTCTCTCAGTTGTTCGGCAATACGCCGGAGTTTTGGCTGAATGCTCAGCGTGCCATTGATCTCTGGGAGGCAGCCAAGAATGCAAAGAGCAAGATCGATCGTATTGCGCCGCTGGATGCTGCCTAGGGATCGATTCGGAGTGATTGGCCGGTGGTATTCGCTGATGTCATCCCCGCCTGAGCGGAGGATGCAACCCGACAGAATAGACTTATCCCGCCTAGTTCAACATCCAGCGTTGGTTGCCTAGTCTGCTTCCGGTTCCGAGCTGCCGTGTTGGTGGGTCACGCGGTCTTCGTCGAAGAGGTCGGCCATTTCTTCGGCGATCATGTCCCGGTCGTTGGGGACGGAGATCAGGGGAATTTCTTTCCGGGTCTTAGACTCCGGGGCTGGCTCCGGCGGTGCGGCCGGCTTCTGAGGGGCTTGGGAAGTATCCATGGTCAACAGTATACACCAACCGAACGGCGCGTGCCGGGATTACTCGAAGGCTTCCAGCGAAGATTGTTCCGGAAACTGGTGCTTGCAGGCTTTGCAGGTCACGAAGTAGATGGCCTCGCGGACCGACATCATGATACGAAAGTCCAGGTCCACGCCTCGGTGCTCGCAGACTGGGCAGGTGAATTCCTTCAGCCGGTAGGGTATGTCCGGCTGGGTTCTCAGGTAGAATTCCATGTCGGTGTGGACGGGGAAGGAGTAGCGGCACTTGAGACAGGCGCCCTTCCATTCTCCATCCGGCTGCATGCTCCGGCGGTCGATCGAGAACCCACTGGTTTTGCAGATGGCGCAACGGACCGAGCTGAGCCTGGATTCGACTTGTTCGACGGTGAGGGGCATGGGGTCCTTGTTGGCGTTGCCGACAGTAGGGCGCTTTAAGCTCAGTATACTGGCCCATTCGACACTTCTGCAACGGCGCGCCAGCAGCCTCGCGAAAAAAAATAGGACCTCGATTGACGCCTCTTCGAGGCTCGGCCTCGATGGGTTAGAAGGAGGGTGATCCTCGGTGCCTGAACTTCCCGAAGCCGAAACCGTGGCGGGGCAATTGCGGGCGCGCATCCTTGGCGCGAGGATCAAGGACTGTCAGGTGAACCGTCTCGACATCGTGAGACGGGGGCTTGAGACCCTTGAGTGGTACAGAGGCGCGCGTATTACCGACATTGTTCGTCGAGGCAAGAGCGTCGTGCTGGCTTGCTCCCGTGAGGCGGATACCCGGTACCTGGTTGCGGAACTGGGCATGACCGGCCTGTTCCTGTTTCGGTTGCCGGACCCCGGCTATCGCAAGCATACCCATGTGGTGCTTGCGCTCGAGGGAGGGCAGGAGCCAGAACTGTGCTACTGGAACCCCAGACGTTTTGGGCGAATCTACTTGCTGGATCGCCCCGGTCTGGATGAATTTACCGCGAGGCGGTTTGGGTGCGATCCCCTCAGCGTGGGCTGGGAAGCTTTCAGGGACCTGGTGAGGGCGAGGCGAGGCCGGTTGAAAGCCTTGCTCATGCATCAGCAGGCGATTGCCGGGATCGGCAACATCTATGCGAACGAAATCTTGTATCGCGCCGGACTCCATCCCTATCGAACGGCCAGCCGCTTGCGGGACGCCACGATCCGGCGGCTCTACGATGTGATGCGGGAAGTCCTGGCTGAGGCGATTCACCATGGCGGCTCCAGCGTCCGTGATTTCATCGCCCCGGATGGAACCAAGGGACGCTATCGGAAGCGGCACCTTGTCTACGACAAAGCCGGCCAACCCTGCCCGTCCGGTTGCGGCAAGGCGATCAAACGGCTGGCCGACGAGCGCAGCTCTTTCTACTGCCCGGCCTGCCAGCGACGGTAACTCCAAGTCGTTCAGTCGAGACTCCGCAAGATCGTTTTGCCGTTGCAGGACCGGCCCAGTAGTCCCTTGACACTCTCCCCTGATATTCCCTATAGTTATCGCTCCCCTTCGCGGCTGCGAAACCAGGCCGTCCCTCGTGACCAGCCAGCAGTAGGGCCTTTGTTCAAACAAAATGGGCCTTTTGGTTGATTGCAAGAAAGTCAGATTCTTTCTATTATCCAGCGGTTCGATGCCGACGCGTGTGGGATCGCGTGGGCGACTCGCTCATGTAACGGAGAAGGAAAGGGCACCCCATGGCAAAAGTTCTTGAAGGGCCAGGAATGGGCCTGATGAAGAAGTGGGGCATCACGGTACCCAACTATGCGGTGGTCACCTCGCTCGAGGAGTTCAACAAGTTGGCGGAGGTCAACGACTGGCTGAACAAGTCAAAGTTGGTGGCCAAGGCGCATGAAGCGCTCGGCTCGCGGTTTAAGCTCGGCCTTGTCAAGGTGGACCTTGATCTCAAGGGCGCGCAGGCTGCGATCAAGGAGATGCTGGGCAAGCAAGTGGGCAGCA
>VGXD01000033.1 GCA_016873525.1 Nitrospira sp.
TGTTTGATCGGCTCGGCATTGCCGCTGAAAGCCTTCATCCCCAGCGAGGCGATGCCCCGTCGATTGACCTCCGGCAACACCTCCCGTTCGAAGCTCCGATAGGTTCCGTCGAAGACGTTCAACGGCATCTGGCAGGCGTCGAAGGGAAAGTCCTTCGCGAGCATCTTGCGGTGGATCGCCGGATGCTTGTGGCCGGTGAACCCGACAAACCTGACCTTGCCCTGTTTCTTCGCCTCCAGCAGCGCCTCCGCCGCGCCCCCCGGCGCGAAGTGACGATCCGGATCGTCCTCGTAGATGACTTCGTGAATCTGCCAGAGGTCCAGGTAGTCCGTGCGCAGCCGCCGCAAGGACTGCTCCAGTTGCTCCATCGCCGCCTGCCTGTCCCGGCCGTGGGTACAGACCTTGGTCATCAGAAAAACCTGTTGCCGCCGGCCCTGGAGCGCCTGGCCCATGAGTTCTTCGCTCCGGCCGCCGTTATATTCCCAGGCGTTGTCCAGAAAGGTGACGCCGGCGTCGATCGCTTCGTGCAGGATGCGGATCGCCTCGGCGTCGTCGCTCAACCGTCCCCAATGAGCGCCGCCGAAACAGAGGGCCGAGACCTCGACGCCGGTTCGGCCGAAGGGACGGCGCGGGACTTCCCCCGTTGCCGGTCGCGTCCCAACCGGCGCGTCGTGTGCGCCGACGCTTGAACCCACGGCCCGGGCCGCGTCCAGCGGGGCGCCGAAGGCCATCGCCGAGCCGAGCAATCCAAGTCCCTTGCCGAGCCCTTTGAGCACTTGTCTCCGGTTGAGCCGTTTCGCCCACAAGCCGGCTTGCGGCTTTTTCGGTTTCATGGGTCCTCCATCACGACGATCGGCTTTCAGCCTGGGCCGCTCCTCCCGTCGCAAATACGAGCCTCAGCGCCCGGGCGCTGACTGATCCAAGAGGTCGCGGTCTGGCCGTCGCTCTATCACATAGCACAGGACGTGTTTCGATGCCAGGGCCGACGGCGCGCTGGTGATGAGGCCGGCAGGTATGGTAGTTCTCTTCCGTCATGGCTGTGACTTTCTTATTGGTTATTCCGCCGCTGACCCAGCTCAACACGCCGTACCCCTCGACGGCCTACTTGACGGGCTTTCTCCGCTCGCGCGGTTACGCCGTCGCACAGGCGGATGTCGGGATCGAAATGGTCCTGGCTCTTTTCTCCCGGGCCGGCTTATCGCGCGTGTTCGAACGGCTTCGCGCGATGCCCGACCTCCCCGGTGAAGCCAGGCAGATGCTGGCGCTGCACTCGGCCTACCTCGACACGATCGACGCGGTGGTCGGCTTTCTGCAAGGCCGCGACCCGACACTGGCGCCGCGGATCTGCCAGGGCGGGTTCCTCCCGCAAGGGCCCCGCTTTGCGGCGGCCGGCCCGATGGCCCCGGCGCAGAGCCTACAGGCCACCGACCAGGCCAGACATTGGGCCACGCTCTATCTGGAAGACTTGGCCGATTTGATCCAGGCCACCGTCGCGCCGCAGTTCGCCCTGAGCCGCTATGCCGAGTCCGTGGGAACCTCCGCCGGTTCGTTTGAGTCCGTGGCGCAAGCCCTTGCCTCACCGCCGAGCCTGACGGATGAGCTGATGCTGGACTCCCTGTGGAACCATGTGGAGGCAGCCGATCCGGCACTCGTGGGCTTGACGGTGCCCTTCCCCGGCAATCTCTATGGCGCGTTCCGTATCGCCCAGGCGCTCAAAGTACGCCGCCCGACCGTGAAGGTCATGCTGGGCGGCGGCTATGCCAACACGGAACTGCGGCGCATCTCCGATCCCCGCGTCTTCGACTACCTCGACTTTGTGACGCTGGATGACGGCGAACGCCCGCTGCTCTGCCTCTTGGAATACTTGTCAGGAACGCGAGAGGAGGCCGCGCTTTGCCGGACCTTCCTGCGTTCGAAGGGACAGGTCGTCTTCCGCAACGGGGCGCACGAGCCGGAGTTCGGCATGGCGGACCTGGGGACACCGACCTATGACGGCTTGCCGCTGTCCCGCTACCTTTCCATCCTGGATACCCTGAACCCCATGCACCGGCTCTGGTCGGAGGGCCACTGGAACAAGCTGACGGTAGCGCATGGCTGCTACTGGAAGCAGTGCACCTTTTGCGACGTGGGACTGGACTACATCAGCCGCTATGAAGCCACGCCCAGCGAGGTCCTGACCGACCGGATCGAAGCCTTGATCGCCGAAACCGGACGGCGCGGGTTTCACTTTGTCGATGAAGCGGCCCCGCCGGCCGGCTTAAAGGGCCTGGCCCTCTGCCTCCTGGAACGGGGGGTGACCATCAGTTGGTGGGGCAACATCCGCTTCGAGCCGGCCTTTACACCGGACCTCTGCCGCCTGCTGGCTGCCTCCGGCTGCATCGCCGTAAGTGCCGGCTTGGAGACCGCCTCGGACCGGCTGCTTGAGGCCATGAAGAAAGGCATCACCCTGGAGCAGACCGCTGTCGTGGCTGCGGCCTTTCGACAAGCCGGCATTTTAGTCCACGCCTACCTGATGTACGGGTTCCCCGGCGAGACGATCGACGAGACCGTCGAGAGTCTGGAACGGGTCCGGCAACTCTTCGCGCAAGGCCTCATCCAATCGGCCTTTTGGCACAAATTCGTGGCCACCGCCCACAGTCCGATCGGTCTGGACCCGGAAGCCCACGGCATCAGGATTACAGGCCCCTCGTTCGGGGGCTTTGCGGAAAACGACCTGACCCATGAGGATCGGCAAAGTCAGACGCCGGGCTGGCTCGGCACAGGACTGCGCAGGGCCTTGTTGAACTTCATCGAAGGGGAAGGGCTCGCCACAGACGTGCGCAGCTGGTTCGATCATCCGGTCGGAAAACCAAAAGTTCCCCGAGACTGGATTCAACAGGTGTTCGCAAAGCGGACCGCGGCAGAGAGCCCGGCGGCCGAACGACGGTTCGTCTGGCTCGGCGGGACGCCGGCGATGGAATCCACGAAGGGGAGCAAGCAGCGGGTCATCCTTCCCAGCCGGACCGAGGATATCGCACTGCGGCTTGAACCGGATGAAGCCACGTGGCTCCTGCACCTGATCCACGCCGCCACTCCCACGAAAGCCAAGCACGGCGAGGGGTACCCGTCTCTCAAAGACGTTCGCGCCCTGTACCCGCTGGGAGGGCCACGCTCCTTCGATGCTCTCTTTCGTACGTCGGCCTGGAAGAAGGCGCGGGCTGCCGGGCTCCTGCTGGTCTAACCGGTTCCCAAAAACAGGAAGGCCGCCTGGCGGCGGCCTTCCGTCGTTCCGGATTCTCTTTCGTCAGACCGTCGGTTTTTTTCGCCCCACGCCTAACGGTTCACGCTTCACGCCGGTTACTTGTTGGGCTGCGGCGTGTAGCGCAGATAGGGCTTCACGACCTTGAATCCCTTGGGGAAGAGCGTCTTGGCCTCGGCGTCGGAGACGGCCGGGGTGATGATGCAGTCATCGCCATCCTTCCAGTTCGCCGGGGTCGCCACCTTGAACTTGGAGGTGAGCTGCAGCGAGTCCACGGTGCGCAGCAGCTCATCGAAGTTGCGCCCGCAGGAGGCGGGATAGGTGAGCATGAGCTTGATCTTCTTGTCCGGTCCGACGATGAACACGGACCGCACGGTCATGTTGTCCAGGGCGTTCGGGTGGATCATGTCGTACAACTGCGCCACCTTCTTCTCCGGATCCGCGATGATGGGATAGTTCACCGTGGTCTTCTGGGTCTCGTTGATGTCGTTGACCCAACCCTTGTGGTCGTTCAAGGGGTCCACGCTGATGGCGAGCACCTTCACATTGCGCTTCTTGAACTCCGGCATGATCTTGGCGACGGTGCCCAGCTCGGTGGTGCAGACCGGCGTGTAGTCCTTGGGGTGAGAAAAGAGGATGCCCCAGCCGTCGCCCAACCACCGATGGAAATCGATCGTCCCCTCCGTCGTCTCCGCCGTGAAGTTCGGCGCCTCGTCTCCCAATCGCAGTGCCATGATGCCCTCTCCTTTTTATGAATGTGGATCGCTGATGACTGTTGGACGATCAGAGTAAGACTAAGGTAACGCGATTCTGAGGGGTTGCGCAAGGGGCGAGTTGGGCTGACCGGTCACACGATGGAAGGCACTGATTTAGAAGGGTTCGATGCGGGCAAGCCCGCAATCATCGGGGTTGTTGGAGCCTGGGGAAACGGGTGCGGCTAGGGACGGAGGGGGCGGTCGGTCAACGCTTCGTAGGCCTGAAAGATCGAGCCCACCGGAGACACCTGCACGAGGAACGGCGTCGCCCAATCGGCATCCGCCGTATCGACCTCGTCCGGCACCAGGACTCGATGCATGTGCGCCGCATTCGCCGCCATCACCTTGATCGGTACGGCCCCCACTGGCACGATGCGGCCTTCCGAGCTGACTGCGCCGGTCATGACCCGATCGGGCGGGATCATCTCGCCCTTGGCCAGGGCGACCACGACCAAGGCCACCATGGCGGAGAGACTTTCGCCGTACACCGTCATGCCGGCATAGGGCACGGAGAGCGACACGGTCCACGAATCGGTCGAGAGCCCGGCGGCTCTCGCCGTGCGGTAGATGGCTTGTTCGACCGCAGTCTGCGCCATTCGCGAGAAACGGCCCGGCGTCGTCTTGAAATGGACCATCAGGCCGCTCGAGTCGAGGCGTTCTTCAAAGGACACGATCAGATTGGCCACGATCCCGGTCGGCGCTTGCGTCATCGTCACGCCGAGAATCGGGATCAATTGCTCTCTGCGGCCGTCCGACGGCCCAGCCTCAACCGGCTGCGGCATCAGACTCCACAGCAACACCAGCCCGACGAGGGCGGCAAAGCCTTGGTTGAGCAAGCGCTTGACCCGCTCCACCGCCGCCGACACTTCCTCTGCCATTTCTTCCCTGAGCAGGAGGGTGCTCACATAGTCCGCCTCGTCCACGTCCAGGGTCGCCTGGACCTCGCGGCGTTGTTCGTTTCGTTTACAAATCGCCGACAACATTCCGTCGTAGACCAGACGCGCCGATTCCGACCAGTCGTCATTGAATGGCTGCCCTTGAAACGCCGCCTCCGCAGCCTTGACTTCGTCGTGGCTCAGGAGTCGACGAGAATTTTTCGGTGCATGACTCATCGCCACATCTCCCTGTGAAAATCTGCCGGATGCCCCTCGCTTGCTATCTACCTTATCGGTCAGAAAGAGCACCGGGCTTGAGGGGCTTGCGAACGAAAAAACGTCCGCAATTACCATGGCTTAGAATTGGGCGAAAAACGTCGTTTCAGAATTGGGCGAGAACCGCGAAGAATCGATGGAGGAAGAAAAAGAAAGAGAGTTGACTCCGGCTGGTCGAGGCGTTAGCGTGTCCGCTCGAAGCCAGGATCGAAAGACACGGATGCCCACTCCACAAGCACGCACCCTCCGCAAGTATAAGACCATCGAGCGGTCCATCCGCTTCAATTTTTTGACCGGCGCCCTCTCCTTCGCGCTCAAGATCGTGGCCACGTCCATCGCCAACTCCGTGACCCTGCTCTCCGACCTCCTGAGGAGCGGGGGGGACACCTTCGCCGCGTTTCTGGCCTGGCTGACGATGCGCCGGATCGCCAAAGGAAAGGCCCTCGCCTACGACTACGGCTACGGCAAGCTGGATAATCTCTCCAGCTTGCTCGTCGCCGGCACCATGCTCGTCTCCCTGGCCATCACGTTGTATGGGGCCGTGGTCCGGTTCCGGCAGCCGGTGCCCGTCCAACACATCGGCATGGGCTTCTTCGTCGCGCTCTACTCGACGGGCGTGAACGCCTGGTCGTGGCGGCGCACCTTCCGCCTCGCGCAACGGGAAAGCTCGACGATCTTGGAGTCGCAATGGCATCTTTTTCGCACCAAGACCATGGCGAATCTCTGCGTCGTCATCTCGCTGGGACTGAGCCTCGCGCTCAAGCAGTACGTCTGGGCCCAATACATCGATCCGGTCTTCTCCGTCGTCCTGTCGGGATTCCTGGCCTATTCCATCTACAGCATCGTGTCGATGAATGTGTCCGATCTCCTCGATCGGGCGTTGGACGAATCCCTGCAAATGGTCATCCTCCGTGAATTGGCGGCCTACTTCGACGACTACGTGGCCTTTCACGGCATGAGGTCCCGGCGGTCCGGGAAAACCGTCTACATCGACTTGTTTCTGGAATTCGACGGGACAAAGACGATGGCGGAAGTGCAAAAAACCATCGACGCGATGCGGACCGGGCTGGAACGGCACATTCCGGGCAGCCACGTCGCCATCGCCCCCGCCACCGCTCGCGTGGTCTAGCAAGTTCTCCTTCCATTAGCCACTTCTAATCTCCGCTTAACGGCTCTTTCATCTTGTGTTGCTACCCTGCCTCCCATGAGCCAAGACGCCGACCGCCTGAATGCGCAACGCACAGGGGTTCACGGGAGGCTCACTCACAGATGGGAGGGAGGACGTCATGACATGCCGGCGATGCCAGGGGTTGATGGTGCGGGAGTGGTGTTCCGAATTCTTTGACTGGGAAGCTTGCGTGTGGAAATGTGTGAATTGCGGAGCGATGGTGGACCCGGTCATCTGTCAACACCAGGGCTGGACCTCGCCTGAATCCGAACCGGCGGTTGCTCGACGATGAGCGAATCGCTAGAGGTTGAACTCAGCCCAGAGAAAGGTGTGGTCGGAGGGGTCCTTCGCCCGCCTCGGCTCGATATCCACGTCCGCCTTGACGCATTGCTCGGCAAGGGGCGGCGTCGCCAGGATGTGGTCGATCCGCCAACCTTTGTTGGCGTCGAGTGAACTGGGCTGGCGGTAATCCCAAAACGTATATTGCTGGCGGTCCGGGTAGAGCTTCACAAAGACGTCCACGAACCCCCAGGCAACCGTGTCGGCATAGGCCTTCCGGGCATCTTCGTGGTAGCAGACATGCTTGAGGTGTTTCTCCGGACCGTGCACGTCCATCGGGCGCGGCGCCACGTTCATGTCCCCGCACCAGATCGCGGGCTTGGCCGGAGAGAGGTGTTTGTCGAAGTAGGCCCGTAGCCGCTTGAACCAGGCCAGCTTGTACTGGTACTTGGGCGAGTCGATCTCGAATCCTTGCGGGATATAGGTATTGACGATGGGGATCCCCTGAATGACCGCCCGGATGAGGCGGAACTCATCCGGCTCGCCCCCGTCATCCAATCCATAGAAGACCGCCTCCGGCGGGGTCAGGCTCAGCACGGCGACGCCGTTATAGCCCTTCATTCCGCGGAACGTGATGTGGTAGCCGGACGAGGCCAGCGCGAGCGCCGGGAAGTCCGCATCCTGGACCTTGGTCTCTTGCAGACAGAGCACGTCGGGCTTGTGTTTTTCCAGCCAGTCGAGAACGAGCGGCAGGCGCTTGCGCAGCGAGTTGACGTTGAAGGTTGCGATTTTCATCGTATCAAAGTCCTTGGCCCTGCAATCGGCTGTCCTGCCTAGGCAGGCGGAATCGGCTCGGTCAAGCCCTGCGTCCGCAGAAACTCCGCCAGACGTTTATTTCCCTGGGCCGGGCGAAGAAACTTGAGCCCGATGCTTTGGGAACCGATGGAACGGACCATCGCAGCCAGTTCAAGGGGCGCTTCCGGCTCGGCCAGATAGAGCTTCAGGTAAAAAATGTCGTCGATCTTCACGGGCAACCGGCTTTGAACGGCACAGCCCCCCATGGAGAGATCGATCACCGTCCCTTCCCCTTGGACCCGGCCTCCCGAAAACGACAGCGACAAGCGAACCGGAATCCGACGAAGTTCGCGACGGTCCAGGAGGTGCCGAGGATAGCGCCGCCCCCACCGCAAGGCCAGAAACTTGTGACTGCAGTATTGGCATCGAAAGGGAAGCAGCAGCGGACCGACGAGGCGTTCGGCGAGCGAGCGGCAAGGGGTCCTGAGCACGTCTTCTTTTCGGCACTGAGGACAGGTCAGCGGTCGATTCATTTCATTCGTAGATCTTCAGAGCGTCCGAAGCAAGGCCCTCGTCGCGTTCAATCCTTCTTCTCTCTGGCGCGCCGCAAGGTACACACGAGCGCGTAGCCCTGCGCCAGCAGACCCGTCGCAATCAGCCCCAGCGCGGTCCGCAGCCAGATGGAATCGGGCTGCTCCAACCCCTGCATCCCCAGGACGAACCCCAGCGCAATACAGACGACGCCCACCGTACGCGCCACCATGGCGCCGGTCCGACTCTTCGTCATGGCATCGTCTTGGGGCATGGGTTCACCCGCAAGGTACACCGAACGATCCGACTTGTCTATCGGCTTACCGTGGCGCCCCGCGCTTGCGCAGCTTGGCCAGAAACCACAAAGGCACCGCTTCCTTGCCTTCTTCGAAGGTCAGCAGTTCAAACCGGTCGAACACGAACTCGTTGAAGTAGTCTGAAAAGGTGTGGGCCGGTTGCACGATCGTACAGGGAGGCTTCATATCCGGGATCGTGAATTTGACCACCGCTTTGCCGTGATAGCGTGGATTCTTTTTCAAGAGGAACACGAACAGCGGGTGCTGGACCAGGAAGAGGAGCAGGCCGTTCGGTTTGAGAATCCGATGGAGTTCCCGAAAAGCCTGCCGGAGGTCAGGCGCATTGTGCAGGGCATAGATGCTGGCGATCACGTCGAAGGAGCGGGCGGGGAAGGCGGTCTTCTGTACCGGCTGGACCGAGAGGTTGGGAAAGTTGGGATGGGATTGTTTCGCCAAGGCGATCATCGCCGTGGACGGATCGATGCCGTAGACCTTCGCGCCCCGCTTTGCGTAAAAGGGCAGGTCGCTCCCGTAGCCGCAGCCCGCATCCAGCAGACGCTTGCCCTTGAGCGAAAAGTCGAACTGGGCGCGGAACGCGCGGCGATGGTCCCGCATGGGCGAGGATGTTTGCGCCTGTTTGTAGAGTCCGCCCCGCGCGTCATACTGTTTGAAGTAGGTCTCCCCCTGTCTTGCCATACCGTCTCCTACATGAAATCGCCCGGACGTTATGCGGCAGCCGCCGCGCGGCCGGCAAGATAGCCGGTGGCCCAAGCCCACTGGAAGTTGAAGCCGCCGATCCGGCCGTCGCAGTCGAGCATTTCCCCGATCAAGTACAGCCCGGGCCTGACACGGGACTCCATGGTGCGAAAATCGGTCTCCTCCAGCGGCACACCCCCTGCCGTGACTTCCGCGTCGTTCCACCCACGGTCCCTCGCAATCGGCAGGACCAGGCCGGTCAGGGCTAAGACCACCGCGCGGCGCGACGCGCGATCCAACTGGCCTGCCGTCAGACCCGGTTCGATCCCGCAGACGCGGCAAAGCCGCTCGGCCAGCCGTTCGGGAATCCGCTGCGCCAGCAGCTTGCCGAGAGTCAGCCTGGGCCGAGCCGCAGCCAGCTCGATCAATTGCCGCTCGGCTTCCTCCATGCCGACCCCGGGAAGAAAGTTGCAGCGCACCTCGACGGATTTCCCCTCGGCATGGGCCGAGGTCCAGAAGCGGCTGGCATCCATGACCACAGGCCCGCTCACGCCGACATGGGTCCAGAGCAAGGACCCGCTGCGACGATCCACCCATTTGCCCTCAACCAGAATCGTCAGCTCCACCTGCTGCGAGAGGCCCGCCAGTTCGGCATGAAACATCGCCTCATCCAGCACGAAGGGAACCAGGGCCGGATAGGTGGGCGTGACCCTATGGCCGAGACGGCGGACCATCTCCCACCCGTACCCATCGCTCCCCGTGCGCGGCAGCGACTTGCCGCCTGTGGCCATGACGACCCGGCCGGCCTCGAGCGAGCCCCGCTCATGGAGAACACGAAACCCGCCCGCATCGGATGGCACGATCTCCGTCACGCGATGCTGCGGCAGAATGGTCACGTCGAGTGCGTGGCAGCGATGGAGCAAGGCCTCGAGGACCGTGCGCGCCTTGTCCGTGACGGGGAAGAGCTTGCCGGTCTCCTCGCGCTTGAGCGCGACGCCCAAGGAAGCGAACCAGTCTTGTGCGGCCTGAGCGGGAAATGCGGCGAGGATCGCGTGGGGCGAACCGCAGAGACTCTGGAAGTCCCGTGGACCCACGCCGTCATGCGTCACGTTGCACCGTCCGCCGCCGGAGACCAGGATCTTGGCCCCGATAGTCTTGGCCCCGTCCAGCAGGACGATGCGCAAAGGACGGTTTCCTCTGGCTTCCCCGGCAAAGATCCCTGCAGCCAGGCCGGCAGCCCCGGCCCCCACGATCGCAATGTCCACTCGATCCAATGCCGGCGCCGGCGCCGGTGTCGAAGGTCGTGCCGTCATAGGAGGGACATTCTCACGAAGAGCAACTCACGACGAGGTGTTTCCCCCAATCAGGCGGAGGCGATGCGTAGGACTCCATTCCAGGCTGCTCCGTAAAGGGATCGCGCAGCAGCTCCTGCAGCCGAGCGATTTCTGAATAGTCCTTTTGCTTGGCCGCTCGCTCGATAGCCCTCTGCGCCAAATAATTGCGCAGCACGTATTTGGGATTCACCCGGTCCATACGGACCTTGCGGTCGGCATCCACGCTCCCCTCGGCCCGCAAACGTTCTTTATACCGGCCGGCCCAGGCATCGAAAGCGTCCCGGTCCAGGAAGTGATCGCGCAGCGAGTCGTTTGTGGCTTCAGGCGTCTGGTTGAAATCCCCCAGAGCCCGAAAGCAATTCGTGTAGTCAGCGCGGCCGGCCTCCATCAACCCAAGAAAATCGTGGACCAGAGCCTGGTCCTCAGGCCTGGCGTCGCGCAAGCCAAACTTGGCCTTGATCAGCGCATCATAGCGGGAGGCAAAGGCCGCCTCATACTGATCCAGGGCAGCCTGAGCCTCTTCCTGGGGCAGAAAGGGCGAGAGGGCCTGGGCCAGGCAGCGCAAGTTGAAGTAGCCGATGTCCGGCTGGTGATGAAAGGCATAGCGGCCCTGGTGGTCGGAGTGGTTGCAGATGAACCCCGGGTTGTACTCGTCGAGAAAACCATAGGGACCGTAGTCCAGGGTAAGGCCCAGGATCGACATGTTGTCGCTGTTCATGACGCCATGGGCAAACCCGACAGCCTGCCACTGAGCCATCAGGTGCGCCGTGCGAACCGCCACCTCGGAAAACAAACGGGAGACCCTGTCTGCGACGTTCATCAGAGAGGGAAAGTGCTGCGTGATCACGTAGTCGGCAAGCAACGCGATATGCTCGTGTTGCCGCCGGTAGAAAAAAGCCTCGAAGGACCCGAAGCGGACATGGGTCGGCGCCATGCGCAACAACGTAGCCCCGGTCTCGACGCCCTCGCGGAACACCGGCTCGTCGCTGCCCACGATACAGAGGGACCTGGTGGTCGGAATGCCCAGGCCCTGCATGGCCTCCCCGCAGAGGTACTCGCGGATCGTGGAGCGGAGCACCGCGCGGCCATCCCCGTCTCGCGAGAAGGGCGTCTGCCCCGCGCCTTTCAAATGCAGGTCCCACTTGTCTCCCGTGCCGTTACGGACTTCGCCAAGCAGAATCGCGCGGCCATCGCCGAGCTGCCCGGCGAACACGCCGAATTGATGGCCGTAATACAGCATCGCCACAGGATCGGCCCCAGGCAGCAAAAAGCTGCCGCCGAAACAACCGGCGAACTCCGGCCGCTTGGCCTCGCCTGGGTCCAGGTCGATCAGCGCCGCCGCATCCGGGTTGAAATGAACAAGGTAGGGGTGAGACAAGGGCGTAGGCATCACCCGCCGGTAAAAATCCTCCGGCAAGCGGGCATAGGTATTATCGAATTGGAGGGTTTCGAGGGTATGCATCGTTCTCAGGCAATCATCATACCATGGCCCCACGCGCTCTCTCTTGAGTGAGCATCATCTTGCAGTAGCCTCTCAATCGCTTATACAGTGTCCTGACTTGTTCGCAGGGGAAAGGATACACCATGGTCAAAGCCGGTCGCTATCGTCATTACAAAGGGAGCGACTACCAGGTCCTGGGCTGCGCGAAACACACGGAAACGGAGGAAGACCTCGTCGTCTACCGCGCCCTCTACGGAGAACATGGCCTCTGGGTCAGGCCCAAGGCCATGTTTTTAGAAGAGGTTCTCGTCGAAGGACGGCTCGTGCCGCGCTTCCAGTTTGTTGGGCCAGAGTAGCCTTTTTGTGTCAGACAGAAAAAAATTGACGGGGGCGCTCAAGTCCATTAGGGAATCGCCCGATAAGGGAGCAAGGGAGGAACCCATGCCGGTCATCATGGCCGTCAACGGGGTGATGGAAGGCTACCGGCCCAACTTCGGATCGGCCGGGGGTCAGTCGTCACGGAAAAAACGTCCCCCGGGCGGCTCCGAATCCGACCATGAGCAGCCCGAGGTCGTGGATTCCGTCCTCCTCGCCGTGCAACACGCCTATCAACAACCTCCCCAACCGCCGCCGCAGAAAAAGCCCGCTGTGCTGGCTCGGGACATCATGCACGCGCCGGTCAGCCTGCTCTCTCCGGAGGCGCAACTCACCGACGCCTGGACGCTGATGCAGACGAAAGGCTTCCGGCATATTCCCATTGTCTCTGCGGAAGGCCGTTTGGTCGGGATCGTCTCGGACCGCGACTTGCTGCGCTTCTCCCGCGAACTGGGCGAAGGGACCGCCCCGCCGCAACGGATCGGACAGATCATGCAGACGAACGTCTTGACCGCCACCCTCACGACCGAGATCACGGAGATCGCCCGTGTCATGTTGGATGAGCGGGTCCATGCCCTGCCGATCATCGACGACGCCCATCGCCCGATCGGCATCCTGACCAGTTCCGATCTCTTGCGCAGCTTGGTGAATCGCGCGCCGCTGGAAATCTGGACCTAGCGCCGCGACCGTGATCCGTGAAGGGTGGCGAGTGGGGAGCGCTAGGCCGTTCTCTTGCCCCGCCTCTTCTACGCATCACCTCTCACTCATGACCCATCACGTTCCTGAAAGCGGCGCCCAGCGCGAAAAGGTCGCGGCCTGGCCGAGCTTCTTCCCCGCTTC
>VGXD01000034.1 GCA_016873525.1 Nitrospira sp.
CAATCCGGCTCGACAGCATCGTCCCCACGGTCCGGTTCACGTTGCGGATCGGCAGCGCCAGCGAGACCTTGTCGCCCCGTTCGAGGGCGGGACGGCAGCGCTCGATCAGTTGCTTGTCGAGCACGTCGGCCAGCCCGTGGTCCTGCTTCTGCACGCAATGCGTGGCGATCTCCGGCGCCACCTCGGGCCGCGTGAGCAGCGGCGCCAGGTCCAGCCCCTTGGCCTTCCAATGCTCGACCACCTTCTGCACCTTGAGCTTGTCCACGCGGCCGACCATCTCTTCGAGCTTGCGGAAGCCCAGCTTGGACATCAGCTCGCGGAGTTCCTCGGCCACGAAGAAAAAGAAATTGACGATGTACTCCGGCTGGCCGGCGAACTTCTTGCGCAGCGCCGGGTCCTGGGTGGCGATCCCCACGGGGCAGGTGTTCAAATGACACTTGCGCATCATGATGCAGCCTTCGGTGATCAGCGGCGCCGTGGCAAACCCGAACTCCTCGGCGCCCAGCAGCGCCGCGATCGCCACGTCCCGGCCGGTCTTCATCTGCCCGTCGGTTTCCACCCGGATGCGGCCGCGCAGATCGTTCAGCACCAGCGTCTGATGCGTTTCCGCCAGGCCCAATTCCCAGGGCACGCCGGCGCATTTAATCGACGAGAGGGGCGAGGCGCCCGTGCCGCCCGAGTCGCCGCTAATGAGCACCTTGTCGGCCTTCGCCTTGGCCACGCCGGCCGCGACCGTGCCGACGCCCACTTCGGACACCAGCTTGACGGAGACGGCGGCCTCGGGATTGGCGTTCTTCAGGTCGAAGATCAACTGCGCCAGGTCTTCGATCGAATAGATGTCGTGGTGCGGCGGCGGGGAAATCAACTGCACGCCGGGGGTCGCGTAGCGCAGCTTCGCGATGACTTCGTCCACCTTGTGCCCCGGCAACTGCCCGCCCTCGCCCGGCTTGGCCCCCTGGGCCATCTTGATCTGGAGTTCCCGGGCATTGACCAGATAGTGCGCCGTCACGCCGAAGCGGGCGGAGGCCACCTGTTTGATGTAGGAATTCTTGCTGTCGCCGTTGGGCAGCGGGGCGAACCGCTCCGGGTCCTCGCCGCCTTCGCCGGTGTTGCTCTTGCCGCCGATCCGGTTCATCGCGACCGCCAGCGTCTCGTGGGCTTCCTTGCTGATCGAGCCGAACGACATCGCGCCGGTGGTAAACCGCTTGACGATCTCCTTGGCCGGCTCGACCTCCTCCAGCGGAACCGGCTCCGGGGCGAACTTAAACTCCAGCAGCCCTCGGATGTTGGAGCGGCGCTTGCTCTCGTCGTTCACCAGCGCCGCAAACTCCTTGTAGGTCTGGGGGTTGTTGAAGCGCGTGGCGTGCTGCAACTTGTAAATGGTTTCGGGATTCCAATTGTGGTGCTCGCCCTGGACCCGGTAGTGGATTTCCCCGCCGAAGTCGAGTTGGCGGATCGGCACCGGCTGGTAGGCCAAGGCGTGTCGCCGCAGCGTTTCCTCGCCGATCTCCCGAATCCCGATCCCCTGGATGCGGGACGGCGTGCCCGTAAAATAGCGGTCGATCGTCTCGCGGTTCAGGCCGATGGCTTCGAAGATTTGCGCCCCGCAGTAGGACTGGACGGTGGAGATGCCCATCTTCGAGAAGATCTTCAGCAGCCCCTTGTTGATGGCCTTGATGAATTTGGTCTCGGCCGTGACGGCATCCACCCCTTCCGGCAGATAGCCGTCCCGCTCCATGTCCACCAGCGTCTCGAACACGAGGTAGGGATTGATCGTCCCGGCGCCGTAGCCGATGAGGCAGGCAAAGTGGTGCACGTCGCGGGGCTCGCCGGTTTCCAGAATCAGCCCGACCTCGGTCCGCGTGCACTCCCGCACCAGATGGTGGTGGACCGCCGCGATGCCGAGCAGGCTGGGGATCGGCGCCCATTCCTCGTTCACGCCCCGGTCGCTCAAAATCAAGAACTTGAACCCGTCCTTGATCGCCTGCGACGCCTGGCGGCAGAGGTCTTCCACCGCCGCGCCGAGGCCTTCCGGCCCCTCGGCCACGCGAAAGAGCATCCGCAGGGTCTTGCTCTTGAAATGCGGGTCGGCAATCTCGCGGATTTTTTCCAGCTCGGCGTTGGTCAGGAGCGGCTGCTGGACCTTGATCCGCCGGCAGGCTTCCGGAATTTCGTCCATCACGTTCGGCTTGGGACCGATGTTGGTCACCAGCGACATGACCAACTGCTCGCGGATCGGATCGATCGGCGGGTTGGTCACTTGCGCGAAGAGCTGCTTGAAATACTTGAACAGCAATTGCGGCCGCTCCGACAGCACGGCCAGGGGCGTGTCCGTCCCCATGGAGGAGATCGGCTCTTCGCCGGTCACGACCATCGGGGTGATGACCATCTTCAACTCTTCGACCGTGTAGCCGAAGGCCTGCTGGCGCAGCCGGATCGTCGGATGGTCCGGCTGCGGCACGTTCAACGGCTCCGGGAGTTCGTCCAGCGAAATGCGGTACTGGGTCACCCAGGACCGGTAGGGTCTCCGCCCCACGATGTCGGCCTTGATCTCCTCGTCGTCGATGATGCGGCCTTGCCCGGTGTCCACCAGGAACATGCGGCCCGGCTGCAGGCGGCCCTTCTGACGGATGTGCTTCGGCTCGGCCGGGAGGACGCCAGCCTCGGAGGCCAGCACGACGCGGTCATCGGTCGTGACCTGATAGCGGCAGGGTCGCAGCCCGTTGCGGTCCAGCGTCGCGCCGATCAGCGCGCCGTCGGTAAAACACACCGCTGCGGGACCGTCCCAGGGTTCCATCATCGCGGCGTGGTACTCGTAGAAGCCGCGCCGGTCCAAGTCCATCTGCGGATTGCCGGCCCAGGGCTCGGGGATCAGCATCATCATCGCCTGCGGCAGCGAGCGGCCGCCCAGCACCAGGAACTCCAGCGCGTTGTCCAGACAGGCCGAGTCGCTCTGCTGCTCGGAGACGATCGGGAACAGCTTGGGAATGTCCGCCCCGAACAGGTCCGATTGCAGGCGGCCCTGACGCGCCCGCATCCAATTCACGTTGCCCTTGAGCGTGTTGATCTCGCCGTTGTGGCAGATGTAGCGATAGGGATGCGCCAGCGGCCAGGTCGGAAACGTGTTGGTGCTGAAGCGCGAATGGACGAGGGCCAGCGCGCTGACCACGCTGCTGTCGGTCAGGTCCTGGTAGTAGGACGCCATCTGTTCGGGCAGCAACAGCCCCTTGTAGACGATCGTGTTGCCGGAGAGGCTGGACACGTAGCAATGCTCCCGGCCGTCGATGGCCGACTCGCGGACCGCCTTCTCGACGCGCTTGCGGACCACGTAGAGCTTGCGCTCGAACTGCGCCTCGTTGAGAATGTCGCGGGCGATGAAGACCTGGCGGATGGCCGGTTCGGTCCGGCGGGCCTGCACGCCGATCGCGTCGCTCTTCACCGGCACGTCGCGCCAGCCGAGCAGCCGCAGCTTTTCCTCCGCGATGACCTTCTCGAACAGCGTCTCGCACTGCCGGCGCGCCGCCGCATCGGGCGGCAAAAAGACCATGCCGACGCCGTACTCGCCGGCCTGGGGCAGCTTCACGCGCACATCGGCCGCGGCCAGCGCCAGAAAGGCGTGGGGAATCTGCAGCAGGATTCCGGCCCCGTCGCCCGTGCAGGGGTCGCAGCCTTGGGCGCCTCGGTGGGACAGATTTTTGAGGACCTGGAGCCCGTCCTGGACGATGCTGTGGGATCGCCGGCCCTTGATGTGCGCCACAAAACCGATGCCGCAGCCGTCTTTTTCAAATTGGGGGTCGTAGAGGCCTTGCTGAGGAGGCAATCCGGGAATATTCATCGCACGCTCGTCGTCCTGCTGAATGATCGGGTTAATCGATGCGTCACCGCTGGGCCGGGCGCTTCGGGAGGGGAAAACCGACCCGTGGCAATGACCTCGGTCAGGGCATGCAAAACTCGCACAAAGTGCGATGCCACCATACTGGATGGGGCGTGAATCTGTCAAGCGATCCACGCCCTGTTGTGGCCTTTCGCGCGCCGCCAGCAAGGGGTTCGTCGAGAATCCCCCCTGCGAACGGCGAGGCTTGACAAACCCCAACCCCTGCCCTAGTATCGCCGCATGAAAAACGGCGCCACGACCTCGACCGTGCAGACCATGGCGGACGTCTGGGACGCCTACCGGGACGAATTGGACGGGGTCGAAGATCAGGTCCGCAAACACCTCGATTCGTCGGTCACCCTCGTCAACACGGTCGCCGCCCACATCCTCAGCAGCGGCGGCAAACGCATCCGCCCCTTGCTGCTCCTCCTCTGCGCGCGGCTCTGCGGCTACCGCGACCACGAGCACCACGCCCTCGGCAGCCTGGTCGAGTACATCCATACCGCCACGCTCCTGCACGACGACGTCGTGGACGACGCGGACCTGCGCCGGGGCCGGCAGACCGCCCGCAAGGTCTGGGGCAACCAGGTCAGCATCCTGGTGGGCGACTATCTCTACTCGAAAGCCATCTGCCACATCGTCGGCTTTCACAACCAAGACATCAACGAAGTCCTCTCCGAGGCCTGCCGGAAAATGGCCGAGGGCGAGGTGCTGCAGCTCTATTACAACGGCAACCCGCAGGTCACGGAAGCCGAATACCTGCGCATCGTGGAATACAAGACGGCCGGCCTGATCGCGGCGGCCTGCCGGATCGGCGCGATCGTCAGCGGCGCGCCGGCCGACAAGCAGGCCGCCCTGTTCCGGTTCGGCCAGTACCTCGGCATCGCCTTCCAGCTTGCCGACGACACGCTCGATTACGCGGCCGACGGGGATCGGCTGGGGAAGTCTCTGGGACAGGACCTTCGGCAGGGCAAGACCACGCTTCCGCTCCTGCATTTGTTGCAGCACTGCCCCGAGCAGGATCGGAAGATGATCACGGATCGGATGGAGACCCGGACCCTGACGGACACCGACCTCCTGCACATCGTCGCCCTCATGCAGCAGTTCGGCTCCATCGCCTACGCCATGGCGCGCGCGCGCGAATTCGTGACGGCCGCCGTCGCCGATCTGGCCCTCTTCGAAGACTCCCCCCACAAACGCGCTTTGTCGGTCGTCGCGGATTACATGGTCATCCGCGATCGATAACCCGAGAACCGTGACACGTGATGCGTGACAAGTGACATGTCTCTCACCCCATTTGCCTCATTGAGCCTTTCACCCATCACCCGTCACCCGTCACTCGTCACCCTCCCTTCGCCCCATCCGCTGGTCTGGCTGGCAACGGAAGCGATCGAGACGTTTCTCGTCCATCGGCGCCTCATTGAGCCGCCGGCGCGCTTGTATGCCGACATGCCGGAGGCGTTGAAGCCTGCGGCGGTGTTTGTCTGTCTGAAACGAGAGGGGCGGCTGCGGGGCTGCATCGGCACGACCGAGCCGCTCCGGGACACCTTGGCCCGCGAGGTGATCGACAATGCCGTCGGCGCGGCGACCCGCGATCCGCGATTCCCCGCGCTCGAGCCGTCGGAACTGGACGCGCTGCGCGTCTCGATCGATGTCTTGGGGCCGGCCGAGCCGGTGCAGGGTCCGGACGAGCTGGACCATCGGCGCTACGGCATCATCCTCCGGTCCGGCGAGCGGCGCAGCGTCCTGTTGCCGGCTATCGAAGGGGTCGAATCCGTCTCGGAGCAAATTCGGGCCGCCCGCGACAAAGCGGGGCTCGGCCCAGGCGAGCCGATCGAGTTGTTACGATTTGAAGTCACCCGCTATTGCGACGTGTAATGCGTCATGAGGTGAACGGTTCGGCGGAATCCCGATCGAGCACGCATCGTTCACGGCGCATCACTCATCACTGGAGCAGACATGGCCAATTTGATTCCTTTCAAGGGCGTGTTATATGACCCCGCCGCCGTCGGCAAGATCGCGGACGTGGTGGCCCCCCCCTACGATGTCATCGACGGCGACTTCCAACGGGCCTTGCACGCCCGCCACCCCAACAACGTGATCCGGCTCGAATTGGGGCAGGACGAACCGACCGACGGCCCGTCGCGCAACCGCTACACCCGCGCCGCCGCCTACCTGCAAGACTGGCTCAAGCAGGGCGCGTTGCGCCGCGACGGCGAGGCCGCCGTGTACCCCTACCAAATCGAATACCAGCCGCCCGCCGGCGAGCCCGGGGCCGGCGCGCGCGTGCTGCGGGGATTTCTGGCGACGGTCGAACTGGCCGAGTTCGGCACCGGACACATCTATCCGCACGAGAACACGCGATCGGCGGCCAAGGCGGACCGATTCCAGTTGCTCGAAGCCTGCCGGACCAACTTCAGTCCCATCTTTTCGTTGTTCTCCGACCCGGACGGCGGGGCGCTGCGCCTGATCGACCGATCCGTCAACGCGGACCACCCGCGCTTCGATTTTCGGGACGACGACGGGTTCCGCCACCGCCTCTGGGCCATCACCGACCGCCGCGTGCTGCAGGACCTCGTCGCGACCCTCCAGGCCAAGCCCCTCTTCATCGCCGACGGGCACCACCGGTACGAGACCGCGCTCACCTACCGGAAGCTCCGCCGCCAGCAGGCCGGCCTGCCGCCCTCCGGCGGCCTCCAGGCATACGACCGCGTGTTGATGCTCCTGGCCAGCCTGGAAGATCCGGGACTCACCGTCCTGCCGACCCATCGCCTGCTCACCACGCCCTTGCCCGGATTGCCCGAGATCACGGCCCGCCTCCGCGACGCCTTTCTCATCGAAGAATTTTCGTTTCAGAGCCCGACCGAACCGGAAACGCGCCGACGCTTTCTCCACCAGCTCCGAGCGCAGGGGCAAACCGGCCACGCCTTCGGCCTCGCGCTGCGCGGCCTGGACACCTATCTCCTGCTCAGCCTCCGCCCCAACCAGCCCGTCCTCTCCAGCGCCTCGGCGCGGGACCGATTGGACGTTTCGATCCTGCACAGCCACGTGCTCGGCACACTGTGCACGAAGGCCGACGAAGACGCGCTCATCTATACCAAGGACGATCACGAAGCCTTGGACTTGGTGCGTCGCGGCACGGCGACCGCGGCCTTGGTCCTCAACCCCACCAAGGTCAGCGAAGTCCGCGCCGTGGCCACGGCCGGCGAGCGGATGCCGCACAAGTCCACGTATTTTTTCCCCAAGCCGCTCACCGGCTTGGTCATGAACGTCATGGAAGACTGACAACCGTGATGGGTGAGGAGTTGACGAGTTTTGAAGAAGGACTAGGATAACCCGGGCCGAAAGGGGAGGGCATGTTCCACCCTTCCCACGCTTCACGCATCACGCTTCACGTTTTTGGGGTGCGGCATGAAGGCTAAAATCCTCGTGGTTGACGACGACCCGGACATTGCCACGGTCCTCCAGGACCGGTTGAAGTCCACCGGCTACGAGACGGTCCTTGCGGACGACGGAGCCCACGCGATCGAAGCCATCGAGCGGGAGGCGCCGAGCCTCATGCTGCTGGACATGGAAATGCCTCGGCTCTCCGGACTGGACGTGCTCAAGCAACTGGCGCGGGGACGGCACAACGGGCGCGAGGGATTCGATCTGCCGGTCATCGTGATGACCGCCCATGGGACCATCGACCGGGCCGTGGAGGCCATGAAGGAAGGCGCCTACGATTTTCTCACCAAGCCCATCGACGTGGACCACCTCGCCATCGTCATCCGCAAAGCCTTCGAGCGGGAAATCCTCAAACGCCAAGTAGCCTACCTCCGGACCGAGGTCGAAACGCGCTACGCGACCATCGTCGGCAGCAGCCCGCCAATGGCCGCCGTCATCGCGCTCGCCAAACGGGCGGCGGAGTCGGATGCGAACGTGCTCCTGTTGGGAGAAAGCGGCACCGGCAAGGAACTCTTCGCGCGCTCCATCCACCAGTGGAGTCCGCGCCGAGGCATGCCGTTCGTGGTGATCAACTCGTGGCCCTCTCCGACACCCTGCTCGAAAACGAGCTGTTCGGACACGAGAAAGGCGCCTTCACCGGGGCCGACCGCCAGGAGAAAGGCAAGATCGAGACGGCGGACGGCGGCACGATCTTCCTGGACGAGATCGGCGACATGCCGCTTCCGCTGCAAGCCAAACTCCTGCGCGTGCTCCAGGACCGCGAATTTCACCGGGTCGGAGGCACGCGCCTGGTCCGGGTCAACATTCGCGTCATCGCCGCCACCAACAAAGATCTCAAGGCGGCGGTCAAGGACGGCCGGTTCCGGGAAGATTTATTTTTCCGCCTCAACGTGGTCGGCGTGACCCTGCCGCCGCTCCGGGAACGGACCCAGGACATTCCCCAACTGGCGGAGTTTTTCTTGAAGCGCTACGCGCAGGACGCCAAGCGACCGCAGATGACGCTGACGGACAACGCGCTGGCTGCCATCAGCCAATACCCCTGGCCGGGGAACATCCGCGAGTTGGACAATGCGATCGCCCGCGCGGTGGTCCTCACTCCCGGCAACGCCATCGGCCCCGAACACCTCGCGCTCTCGACCGCCGGCGGCCTCCCCGCCTCGGAGACGAATCCCTCGCCCTCCTACCAAGACCTGCCCTACCACGACTCCATGGAAGAGCACAGCCGCGCCATCATCCTGCACGCCCTCCGTCGCGCACAGGGCAGCCAGACCAGGGCCGCCGAACTCTTGCAGCTCCAACGGACCTACCTGGCCCGGCTCATCAAACAGAAAAACCTCCGCCCCAATCAGCCGACCGGTTGATTTTCCTCCGGGCCTTGCTGGTAGGATAGCTGTCGGCGGTCGGCTTTCAGTATAACGTTCCGGAACCGACCGCTGATTGCTGAACGCTATTTCGGGAGCCCCATCATGGCCACCGATCCTGTTTGCGGCATGACCGTAGACGAGCAGCGCGCGCCGGCGAAGACGGTCCATCGAGGGACCACGTATTATTTCTGCGCGCCTGGCTGCAAGCGAACCTTCGAAGCGGACCCCGACGCAATCCTCCAACGCGGGCCTCAAGGCATGGGCCACAGCCAGCCGGTGCAACTGGTGACGCTCACGCCGCGACGCGCCAAGGACCAGACCGCGCAGACGCCGGTTTCCGGCCATCAGCCATCAGCCATCAGCCATCAGCGAGTAGACGTCAAGGCAGCCGTTCAGACGTTGACCATTCCCATCGAAGGCATGTCTTGCGCCTCCTGCGTCGCCAAGATCGAGCAGGGCCTCCAAGCCATGCCCGGCGTCGTCCAAGCCTCGGTCAACCTGGCCACGGAACAAGCCACGGTGGACTACCTGCCCAAGCTCACTGGCCCTGCCGCCATCCAGGAGACGATCAGCCGACTCGGCTACCAGCCGATTATGACGGCAGGTCCGGCTGCCGGCGAGATCGATACCGCCGCGAAAGACGCTCTCAAACAAGCCCACGCCCGTGAACTCCGGCTGAAATTCTGGATCGCCGCAACCTTGACCCTGCCGGTAATGGTCCTGGGCATGGGGGAACACCTGGGCCTTCCCTTCAGCCGACGAACCTCCTTCTGGTTGCAATTGCTCCTGGCCACCCCCATCCAA
Organism: Nitrospira sp.; assembly: GCA_016873525.1. GTDB lineage: Bacteria > Nitrospirota > Nitrospiria > Nitrospirales > Nitrospiraceae > SCVQ01. Next base: position 9,490 of record VGXD01000034.1, read on the forward strand.
TTTTGGGCCGGATGGCAGTTCTACCGTGGCGCTTGGGCAATGGCCCGCCACAAGACCACCGACATGAACACTTTGATCGCAGTGGGCACCTCTGCCGCCTACTTCTATAGCCTCGCCGCCACGGCGCTTCCCGAATTCTTCGCCGCAGGCGGCCTGACGCCGGAGGTCTATTTCGACACCTCGGCTTCGATCGTCACCCTGATTCTCTTCGGCCGCCTCATGGAAGCCAGGGCCAAGGGCCGCGCCTCTGAGGCGATCAGGAAACTGGCCGGCCTCCAGCCCAAGCAGGCTCGGGTGATCCGGGGAGACCGCGAACTCGACGTATCGATCCAGGACGTCCGCCTCGGCGATCTGGTCGTCGTGCGTCCCGGCGAGAAAGTGCCGGTGGACGGCATCGTCCGCCACGGCGCCTCGGCCCTGGACGAATCCATGATCACCGGCGAAAGCCTGCCGGTGGACAAACAGCCCGGCGACCTCGTCATCGGCGCCACCCTGAACCGAACCGGCAGCCTGCGCATCGAAGCCACCAAGGTCGGCCGTGACACGGCCCTGGCCAGGATCATCCGCATCGTCGAGGAGGCGCAGGCAGCCAAGCCTCCCCTCGCCAAGCTGGCCGACCGCATCGCCTCCTATTTCGTGCCGGCGGTCATCGGCGTGGCGGCCCTCACCTTCATCCTCTGGTTCCTCTTCGGACCGCCTCCGGCATTGACCCATGCGCTGCTGAATTTCGTGGCGGTCCTGATCATCGCCTGTCCCTGCGCCCTGGGCCTGGCCACTCCCACCTCGATCATGGTCGGTATTGGAAAAGGCGCGGACCATGGGGTGCTGCTTCGAAGCGGCGACGCCCTGGAGCTGGCCCACCGACTCACCACCGTCGTGCTGGACAAGACCGGCACCCTCACGAAGGGCGAGCCCTCCGTCAGAAAAGTCCTGGCCCTCGCCGAGGGCTGGACCGTCGAGAAGATCGTCGCCCTCGCGGCCTCGGCCGAGCGGGGCTCGGAACATCCGGTCGGGGAAGCCATCGTCCGCCATGCGCGAGACCTCGGCCTGACACTGGAAGACGCCGAACAGTTTACCGCTGTCGCAGGCCACGGCATTCGCGCCACGGTGGGCAGCCACACCGTCTACCTCGGCAACCTCCGCTTGATGGAGACGGCCGGAGTCAGGCTCGATCAGGCGGCCACGCAAGCCATGGACGAATTGTCGTCAGCGGGTCTGACGCCGATGTGTCTGGCGGTCGGCAGCACAGCCCGGCCAGGAAATCAGCCGGGCAAGCCGGGACTCGTCGGCCTCCTTGCCGTGGCCGACACGCTCAAGGACCATGCCGGCGAGGCGGTGGCCGCCCTGCATCGGCTGGGGCTCGACGTGGTCATGCTCACGGGGGACAATCCGCGCACCGCCAAGGCCATCGCCGATCAAGTGCGGATCGACCGGGTCTTGGCGGAGGTGCTGCCGGAACAGAAGGCCCGCGAGGTCGCGCGGCTGCAGGAAGAGGGTCGGGTCGTGGCCATGGTGGGAGACGGGATCAACGATGCGCCGGCCCTGGCTCAGGCCGACGTCGGCATCGCGATCGGAACCGGCACGGACGTGGCCATGGAGGCGGCGGACGTCACGCTCGTGAGCGGGGACCTGCGGGCCGTCGTCACGGCCATCGCCCTCTCGCGCGCCACGACGCGGAACATCAAGCAGAACCTCTTCGCCGCCTTCATCTACAACACCCTGCTGATCCCTGCCGCAGCCCTGGGCTTGCTCAATCCCATCTGGGCCGCGGCGGCCATGGCGCTGTCTTCCGTCAGCGTCGTCGGCAACGCCCTGCGCTTGAAGCGGTTCCGGCCAACCGGCAACGTCTAGTTTCTCGCCCCAGACAAAACCGTATTACAGGTTGGCCCGCGACGCCAAATCAATGCGTCCGGCATCGACATCGCGCTGGGCTTCTTCGTACCGCTGCGGCGTCCCCACGTCCGACCAGTAGCCCGTCATGCGAAAACCAAAGACCGCTTCGCCCCGCTCGATCTCACGGATATAGGCGTCGATGATCGAGGACTCCCGCCCGGCCGGCACGTCGCGGAGCAGCTTCGGGTGCATGACATGGACGCCCGCGAACATGCGCGTGGCGCTGGGGCCAACGTCCGCCACACCGCGCCCGTTGATGCGGAGGACGCGCTGGTCGGCATCCACCTCCACGGCGCCCCACCGCGCCGCCTCGGGATCGTCGCGCAGCACCATGGTGGCCAGCCCGCCCTGCCGGTGGTGAAACTGCATGACCGCCCCCAGATCGATCTCCAGCAGCGTGTCGCTATTGAGCACCAGAAACGGCTCGCCGCAGAAGAACGGCTCCGCCTGCTTGATGCCGCCGCCTGTGCCGAGAATCACCGGCTCATACGAATAGGTCAGGCGCAGGCCGAGCGCCGCCCCGTCCCCCAAGGCCTCCTCGATCAGCGGTCCCAAATGGTGGAGGTTGACGATCACCTCCGTAATCCCGTGCCGACGCAGCAGGAGCAGATTCCAGACGATCAGCGGCCGGCCGGCGATCGGCAGCAGCGGCTTGGGCCTGTGGTTGGTCAGCGGGCGCAGGCGCGTGCCGAGCCCCGCGGCAAGGATCATCGCTTTCATAACCAACCGAAGTGAAGCGTGAAACGTGACGCGCGACGCGCAGGAGAAAGCCGGAGAGTTCTTTGAGGCTGTTGCATGCTCTGCCTTGTACGCTTCACGTCTGACGCTTCACTCATCACGGTTCTATTGCAATTCCGGCACGTGGGGGGCCAGGGCGTCGCGCAGGGGATGCAGCATCGGGTAGCGGGCAAGGTTTCGTTTCACGTTGCCCAAGGTGCGGGGGATATATTGCAGATAGCGGTCGTTGTGTTTTTCCTTCTCGATGTAGACGAACCGGCCTGCCGCCTTGAGGTTCCGTTGGATGCTGGTCAGGTCGAACAGACGCATGAAGGTCGGGCGGTCGAGGGTGGCGCCGGCCTTGGCCCGGCCATCCAGATAGCGGATGACCAGTTCCTCGATCAGCTCCTCATCCAGCGAGAGGTAGGAATCCCGCAACAGGGAGGCCAGGTCGTAGGAGGCCGGCCCCATCAACGCGTCCTGAAAATCGATGACCCTCACGCGGCCCTGCCGCATCATTAGATTGCGGCTGTGGTAGTCCCGATGCGTAAAGACTTGGGGCTGTCCGGCCAGAAGTTCGGCAATCTTGTTCATCTCGGCTCGAATCGTCTGGCGATCTTCCTCCGGCAA
>VGXD01000035.1 GCA_016873525.1 Nitrospira sp.
GGCCTGGTCGAACCGCTGTTTGAGCGACGTCAGCTTCGCGTCGAAGTCGGCCTTGGCGCTTTGAATGTTCGCCAGGTCTCGCTCCAAGTCCTTCTGGATGGCCGCCGCTTCCCCCGCCGCGCCCAGGATTCCCGCCACGCCGCCTTTGCTGGGAGACTTCAGCCGCTCGACACGGGTCTTGTAGTCATTCAACTTGGCCTTGTCGGGCAGTTCGGCCAGGCGCTTCTTCCAGCTCTCTTGCTCGGCTTGCACCTCGAGGCGCAGGGACTCAGCCAGTTTGACCGATTCGAGATCGGCCCCGGCCATGATGGTCTTGATATCCGGCACCTCAAGCGAGGGCAGACTGACCGTCTCGGCCAGTTTTGCCACGACTCCCTTGCCGGACCGACGCGACACCGCGCCGGATGTCTTGCGGGACGTCCCCAGCCTGACGCCCTCCACCGCCATTTCCTCCACGATGACCTTGCGCCGGATCAAGTTGAGCCCGTCCAGGGTCATCGCAACGCGCGCCACCTCGACGGCGTTGGTCATCAGCTCGTCAGGATCGGTCACTTGCAGCCCGGTCAGCGTGAGGCCCAAGGGAAACAGCGACACATCGGCGGCGCCCAGCTCCACCTTAGCGCCCACCAGCGTCGTGCCGGTCTGTTCAATCGTGCGCTTGACAAAGAGATCCAGAAAGACAAACCAGAAGGCGGTGGAGGCTGCCGCCACCGCCACGAAGACCGCAAGCCCCCACCAGCGGACCCAGCCCGTCTTCCCCGGCTCAGCCTTCTTGCCTCGCCCGCCTTTCTCGTCTTGTTTGTTCTTGTCCTCCGTCATGCGCCGATCCCCCAGCCGGAGACGGACTGATAGAGACTATAGAAGCGACTGGCTTTCAGAACCTGCATCAGCCTGGTCTTCTCCACCCAGGCAAGCACGTGGGCCCTGTAACGGCGGATGCCCAGGTTCGTCAGGAGGTACAGCGGCAGGAACGCGAACAACGAGAAGCACAGGCTGCCCATGACGATCGAATTGTTGAATCGCTCGATACGCCAGAGCGTCGAATGATAGAGCGCCGTCCAGAGCCCCTCGAAAGGACCGGCGGTCAAGACCGCCAGCCCGATCCGGTGAAACAGCGGGTCCAGCAGATAGGCAAGCCCGGAAAAGAAAGTGAGCCCCAAGAGAAAGGCCGAGAGGTTGACCCGGATCAGCAAGACGAGCAGGAAGACCGGCAGATTGTGCAGGCTCCAGAACGGCGTCAGGCCAACCACCATGGCCAGACAGAAGGCCAGCGAGATCTGGCCCGGATGGGTTTCTGAATTTAAGACCTTCAGGAGGTTGGCAAGCGCTTTCAGCATCGATGTCTATTGATGCCACGAAACCGGCTCACGCGCAACTTTTCTTCAGATCGCGGACCGGGCTTTAATACCCCAGCGCCGTATTGAGACGCGCCTGCATCCGAGGCGACAGCGTGAACTCGCTCTGCACCTCGATCCTGGAGGGCACCAAGAGCGTCGAGTGGAACGAGATGTCCCGCATGGCCAGCTTGAACTCCGGCTGCTCGGGGGAACTGATCTCGACCGCCTCCACCGACTGCACGATGGCGCTCCCGTCCTGCGGGGCATAGGTGGCGGTCACCGCCTGCACAACCTCGATCACCTTCTCGTTCGCCTCCACCCCCTCCACCGCTTCCGGCAACAGCTTCAGCACGTCTTCGGCCTTGTCGGTCAGGCTGAAATTCTCGATCCGCTCCCTGCGCCGGAGCGATAACAGATCGTTATCCAGGTCCTTGCTGAAGGCGCCGTAGGCATAGCGGAAGAACTCGAAATGGAGCCCCTTGAACCCCTTGCTGAACAGTTGCAGTTCGCAAAGGAACATCAGTTGCTGCAGCTTCACGTCCCCGTTGATGCCATGGGGCTCGGCCAAGTGCAGCACGTACAGCAGCAAGGCGCGATCGACGGTCATATGGTGAGCTTGTCGCATTCTTACGCTCTCAGCATTCAGTCGTCAGGTTTCGGCAGAAATGAAAACGGTGCAGACTGGCGGCTCCGGGTCCGTGGCTCTAAAAGCTGACGGCTGATAGCTGACAGCTTCTCGGCTATTTAACCTCCGCACTGAGTCCCTGCGCCATCACGATCTTGCGGTCCAAGTTGTACGTCACCGCCTTGGGATGCGTGAGCACCGGGATCAACCCGGCCGCCGAGGGAATCAAATTGCCCGATTGTTTGACTCCGCCGAAAGGCAGTCTCACGCCGGCGCCGATGCAGGGCAGGTTCCAGTAAAAAATACCGCACTGCATGTGTTCCTCGGCATACTTGGCCTTGCGATAATCCTCCGTGATGATGGAGCCGGATAGGCCATACTTGGTGTCGTTGTAGACCGCCACAGCCTCTTCGACCCCGCGCACCGGCACGATGGCCACGTGGGGGCTGAACGCTTCCTCGGTGAGACAGAGGCTGTCGTTCCGCCAGGCGCCGGTATAGACAAAGGGTCTCAGCCAGTAGCCATCCGGCGTCGGCGGGGGCTCGGCATTGCGATCCAGCAAAATTTCGAACCCCTCCTGACGCGCCAGCTCATTGAACCGCCGGCCCTTCTCCACCCCCTGTTGATTGATCATGGCCCCGTAGAACACGTCGTCCATCGGGTCGCCGACCGTCACCCGCTTGGCGGACGCGACGAACCGCTCCGTGAACCGATCCGCGATCCGATGGTCCACGAGCAGACGGCCCGCCGTCACGCAGCGCTGGCCGGAGGTTTTAAACGCGGAGAGGAGCCCGGCGGTCACCGCCATCTCCAGATCGGCATCTTCCATCACGAGGACGGCGTTTTTTCCTCCGGTCTCGATCGTACAGACTTTATTCGCATGCTTGGCCACTTCCTGCTTGATGCCACAGCCGACCTCGTAGCTGCCGGTGAACAACACCACCTGAGTCTTGGGATGGGCCACCAAAGAGGAGCCGACTGTCTCGCCGGCTCCGTGGATGACTTGCACAACCCCTGCGGGAATCCCTGCCTGTTCGAAATAGCCGGCGATCTTCGCCCCGCACAGGGGCGTATCCTCGCTGGGCTTCAAAATCACGCAATTGCCCAAAACCAGCGACAGCCCCGTCAGCCAAAATGGAATGGCCACGGGAAAATTCCAGGGCGTGATGGCTACGACCACGCCTCGGGGCTCCAGGACCTCGTAACACCGTTTGGTCGGGACCTCGTCGCCCAGGACTCGTCCGTACTGGCCCAGATGGCCGAAGGCGAAGGCATATTGCGCCATGTGGATGGCCTCCACCACATCGGCCCGCGCCTCATTCAGTTGCTTGCCGGCCTCCTGGGCGATGATGCGAGCCAGCGGCTCCAGCTCTTCTTCCATCAAGCGGGCCACGCGCAATAAATACTCGGCCCTCTTGACCAAACCCAATGCGCGCCACGCCTCGAAGGCGCCGGCTGCCGATTGGACCGCCTCCTCAACATCCTGGGAACCGGACTCGGGGAAGAGCCCCACCACCTCGCCAGGATGGGCGGGGTTGCGGCTCTCGAACCAGGAGCCCGATTGCGCGGGACGCCAGGCCCCGTTGATGAAATTGTGCATCCGGAGTGTGGCCATCGCGGACCTCCCTCCCGTTTCGTACCGTCCCATGCGACAGCGCGATCCCCAACCTTTGCCGTTCAAACTATAGTCTTCGAACGGGAGACCCGTCAACGCGGTCAAAAGATTCGACTCTTGCCGACGCCCCGCGCAGACACCGCAGGCTCCGAATAAACTCCGCTTGACCGGCCTCCCCTTTTAGGTTTTAATATTCATTATCAATTCAGCTTGTCGGCCTCATCTCCGGCAAAGGATCGGTTTCGATTGTCATGGGCAAGCATCCCAACCATATCGGCCTACTGAAGGACCACCTCGCCAAACACCAGCTCAAGCTGACCCGCCAGCGCGAACACATCCTGACCGTCTTCTTGAACGTGGAGCACATCACCGCCGAACAGATGTACCGGATGCTGGCCAAGAAGGAACCTCACATCGGCCTGGCCACCATCTACCGGACGCTGAATTTGTTCTGCGAAGCGGGATTGGCCCAGGCCCGGCACTTCGGCACGCAGACCCAGTACGACAACGTGTCCCACAAAGGCCATCACGACCATCTGATCTGCACGGGCTGCGGGAAAATCGTGGAATTCGAAAACTGCGACATCGAGCGGCTGCAGGAGGAAGTGGCCAGGCGAAACGGATTCAGCATTAAAACGCACAAGCTGGAGTTGTACGGCCTCTGCTCCGGCTGCCGCCATTGACGGGCCTGAGTTTTTTTGCTACCTTCTTGAGAGGATGAATCAATTTCATTTTCACCATGAAACGCCTCACACGGCGCGGTCTGAGGCGGGACGCCGTGCCCCCATCCGCCCCCATTGGGTTCGGCCGCTGCTGCGCACGCTCTTCCTTCTTTTGGCTTTCTGGACCCTCCCCTTCACAACGACCATCGGCAAGGCGGCAGACCCCTTGGTCGTCTACTCCGGGCGAGCCGAACGCCTCATCAAGCCGGTCTTGGACGCCTTCCAGGCCCAGACCGGCATCCAGGTCAACCTGCTCTCCTCCGGCACCACCGAGATCGTCAACCGGCTCCAAGCCGAAGGTGATCGCACGACCGCCGATGTGTTCCTGACCAACGACGCCGGCAGCCTCGAACGGGCGCGCGAGCTGGGCCTGCTGCTTCCCTTGGAGGTCAAAAACATCGAGCGGGCGGTCCCCGCCTCCTTCCGGGCGCCGGATAACAGTTGGATCGGCCTCTCCGGGCGCTTCTGGGTCTTGGTCTACAACACCGGCCTCCTCAAGCCGGCGGAGGTCCGCTCGATCCTGGACCTGGCGGACCCGCGCTGGAAAGGCAAGATCGCCATTCCCAACGCCGGCAGTGAATACTTGCAGGCCGGCGTCTCGGTCATCAAGGCCGTGTACGGCGACGACCGGACGCAACAGTTCTTGCGGGGACTCAAAGAAAATGCCGGCACCTCCGTCTACGGCAAGAGCTCCCAGATCGTCGACGCGATCGCCAAAGGCCAGGCCGCGATGGGACTGGTCAACCACTACTACCTCTATCGCTACCTGAGCGAACACCCCGACGCGCCCCTCGCGCTCTCGATGCTTGACCAGCAGACCGGAGACATGGGCGCGATCATGAATGTCGCCGGGGTCGGAATCCTCAAGCACAGCCGCCACCAGGATGCCGCTATACGGCTGGTGGAGTTTCTGGCCTCGCGCGACGGACAAAAGCTGTTTGCGGATCTGAACAAGGAATACCCCCTCCACCCGGACGTCCCGGCCGATCCGGCCCTGCCGAAGCGGGAGAGCTTTCGCGCCGCGACGGTGCCCCTGACCAAGCTGGGCGAGCTTCGGGAGCCGACGATGACGCTCATCGAACGGGCGGGTCTCCGGTAACGTTCCCAAGGCAGCCCCATGGATATGGTCGCTCGGCAGACGTTTCCGACTTCGCTCTCGGTCATTGCCCTGACCGTGGCCGGCCTGATTTGCCTTCCGCTCCTGTTCATCGGCTACCTGGCCCTCTCCGCCGATCCATCCGTCTGGGGCCGCCTGTGGAACACCCGCATCCCCGAGCTGCTCATGAACACCGGCGCCCTGGCCCTCGGCGTTTCGATCGGCACGCTCCTGCTCGGCGTCTCACTCGCCTGGCTCCTGGTCCGGTACGACTTTGTCGGTCGGTCGGTCTGGGAATGGGCCCTCGTCCTCCCGCTGGCCATGCCGACCTACGTCCTCGCCTACCTCTATACCTACCTCCTCGGCGCCGGCGGCCCGGTCGAACATCTGTGGCAATGGTGGGCGGGATCCGAGGCGAGGGTGCTGTCTCCCTATAGCTTCACCGGAGCCACTCTGGTCATGACCCTGGACACCTTTCCCTTCGTATACCTGCTCGCCCGCGCCGCGCTCCTTAACGTCAACGTGTCGTTCGAAGAGGTCGCGCGGGCCTGCGGCGCCTCCCGCCTCGGCGTCTGGCGGAGAGTGACCCTGCCGCTCCTGCGGCCGGCAATTGTGGCCGGTCTGTCGTTGGTGATTCTCTATGTGGTCTCGGACTTCGGCGCCGTGTCGCTGCTCCGCTACCAGACTTTCACCTACGCCGTCTATCAACAGGTCACGGGCCGCTACGACCAGACCGCCGCGGCCGTGCTGAGCCTGCTCCTCGTCCTCTTTGCCTTGATTTTTCTGATCGCCGAACGGTGGTTCAGGCGGCGGAGCCGGTTCTATCAGACGACGGGACGCTATCGGACCGCTCCGCGAACGCGCTGCGGCCCCCTCGGCACGACGCTCATCACCGCCTACTTGGCGCTCGTGCTCGGCGCTTCCTTCGGCGTGCCGGCCTGGCTGCTCGTGCAGTGGACGGCCTCCGCCGCAGCCGAAGGCGCGGTGGACGCCCGCTTCTTCGGATTCGTCTGGAACAGCGTGGCGCTCTCCGGCCTGGCGGCTACCGCGGCGGTCCTGATCGGCACGCCGCTGGCCTACCTGGCCAGCCGGTGGCCATCGAAGCTGAACGTCGCCTGTCTCCAAGCCGCCTATGCCGGCTACGTGCTGCCGGGGCCGGTTGCGGCCCTGGCCATCCTGGTCCTGGCTTCCCACCTGATCCCCTTTTGGTACGGGACCGTGCTGGTGCTGATCATCGCCTACGTCGTCCATTTTCTGCCGGCCGGCTTGCAGACCATGGAACCGGCGCTTCAGCAAATCACGCCGAATTTGGAGGAAGCCTCGCGCAGCCTGGGGTTGAGCACGTTCAGCACGCTTCGGCACGTCACGCTGCCGCTGGTCAAGGGGGGGTTCATCGCAGCCTGGGTCCTGATGTTCCTGCAGTGCATCAAAGAACTCCCCGCCACTTTACTGCTCCGCCCCGTGGGCTTCGACACCCTGGCGGTGCGGGTCTGGCTGGAAGCCAGCGAGGAATACTTTCAACTGGCGGCCCCCTCGGCCCTCTTGATTGTGATCGTAGCCCTGCCGGCCCTCCTGCTCTTGGTATCCAAAGACTGGCGGGCGGCATGAGAGAGTCTCAATCTGATTCCTTAACGCCCTAAGGGTCGATGATGTCCATCGGACAGCAACAACGAGAAGACCCAGCCATCACGCGCCGCCCCCTGGACGAGCGAAGCCACCCGACCATACTGGAACTCCGCAAGGTCGGCTGCGCCTACGAAAAGGGACGGTCGGCCATCGCGGACATCTCCTTTTCCGTGCGGGAGGGTGAAATTCTCTGTCTGCTCGGCCCCTCCGGCTGCGGCAAGACCACCACGTTGCGCGCCATTGCCGGTTTCGAACCCGTCGGCGCCGGCGAAGTCTACCTGGCTGGCCGGCTGGTTTCCTCCCCCGACACCTTGGTTCCGACCGAGCAGCGACACGTGGGGATGGTCTTTCAGGAATATGCCCTGTTCCCGCACCTGCGCGTAGTCGAGAACGTCGCCTTCGGCCTGCATCGCCTCCCCGCCGACCAACGCAAGGCGCAGGTCCGGACGATGATCGAAATGGTCGGGCTGACCGGACTCGAGCGACGCTACCCCCATGAACTCTCGGGCGGACAGCAACAGCGGGTCGCCCTTGCGAGGGCCCTGGTGCAGAAACCGGTGGTGCTGCTCTTGGATGAACCCTTCAGCAGCCTCGACCCGGACATGACGGGCAAGATGCGGGAAGACTTGCACCGCCTGCTCATGGAGACCAAGACCACGGCCGTGCTGGTGACCCACGACCATGAAGAGGCCTTCGCCATGGCCGACCGGATCGCGGTTCTCAACAACGGCCGCCTGGAACAGTTCGACACGCCGGAAGCGATCTATCACACCCCCGCCACGCCCTTCGTGGCGGACTTCGTCGGCCAGGCCGACTTCATCCCCGGGCTGGTCGAGAACGGCACGGTGACGACGGAAATCGGCGAATTCCCCAACCAGGTCGGCTATCGACGGGGCACCAAGGTCGTGGTCATGATCCGGCCGGACGACGTCCACATCGAGCCCTCGGAACACTGCGACGCCCGTATTCTGGCCAGGCAGTTCCGAGGCTCGGAAAACCTCTACACCATCGGCCTGCCCTCAGGCCGCGTCGTCCACAGCAGCGAGTCCTCGACTGCCGTCTACCCCGTGGGATCTCCGGTCGAGCTTCAAATTATCGCCACCCATACGGTCCTCTTCGAAGAGAACCATCCGAGCCGGCCCCCAGGCTGACCGTTCCGCATCCCCCTCTCGCTCCCGGCAAAATACCCGGACACCATAGACTGCCATTCCGCGCCTGTGGTATCGTTCATCACGTATTGAACCCGACTGAGGAACCCTGCCATGGATGCGTTAAAAGAAGTGGTCGATTACGGCGTGATCGGTCTGTTGCTCGCGCTCAGCGTCTGGTCTGTGGCCGTGGCCGCCGAACGGTGGCTTTTCTACCGCCGGGTGGACATGACCCAGTACCCCAGCCTGCAGGAATTCGAGATCGCCTTGACCAAGCGGCTGGTGATCATCGGGACCGTGGCGGCCAATGCCCCCTACATCGGCCTCCTGGGCACCGTCCTGGGCATCATGCTGACCTTCCATACCATGGGCACCTCCGGCACCATGGCGGTGAGCACGATCATGATCGGGCTCAGCCTGGCGCTCAAGGCCACGGCCGTGGGGCTGCTCGTCGCCATCCCCTGTGTGGTCATGAACAATGTGCTGCGTCGGCGGGTCACCGAACTGACCACCCGCTACAAAGGCCCGCATGGATCGTGAGCTGAACCAGATCAACGTCATCCCCCTCGTGGACGTCATGCTGGTGCTCCTGGTCATCGTGCTGACCACCGCGACCTTCATTACGACGGGCCAGATTCCGGTGGACCTCGCCAAGGCCAAAGAAACCGGCGACCGCCAAGACGTCCCCTTGGTGATCACGTTGACGGCCGACGGCGGGCTGTTCATGAACGACCAACCGGTGTCCCAGGAAGGCTTGAAAACCATCCTCGCCCCCCACCCCCGCGAAGCCTCGGTCGTCGTCCGTGCCGACCGCGTCACCCTTCTCGAACGGTTTGTCCAGGTCGTGGACGAAGTGCGCGGGCTCGGATTTCGGCAGGTCAGCCTGGAGGTGGTGCGGTCGTGAACGTCCTGCCCGTTCAACATCCTGGCGCAACCCGCCGGTACGTCCAGGGCTGTGCCCTGTCCGTCTTGGTCCACGTCTTAGCCGTCGGGGCAGCCGTGGCGCTGGTCGCAGACCTGCGCTTGGTCCCTCAGCAGGAACCCTTCACATGGGAGGTCGCGGTCATCGAGACGGCCGGCACCCCGCTCCCCGACCAGGCTCAGCCGATCGAAAATCCGGCCCAGGCCCAAGCCGCCCCGGCCAAGCCCACGGCCCCACCGCAAACGATCGCGGCGCCGCCGGTCGAAACAAGAACGAAGGAACCACAGCAGGCCGCACAAGCCGCGCCACCTGCGCCATCGGCCTCGGTGGTCTCCGCACCGCCGCCCCCTCGCCATGAGACGCAAGAGGCGAAACAAGAACCCCAGCAAGACATCAAAAAAGAGAAGCCGGTCGTCCAGACGCCGCCTCGCCCTTCGGAGATCGAGCCACGCACGGCCGAATCCCTTACGGCATCGCCGGCCCCCGTCGTGGCCCACGAGACCCAACGCCAAGCAAGCACCCCTGCCGCCCCGCAGACCACCGTGCAAACTGCCCCTGCAGCGACTCAGACCTTGGCCACCGTCACGCCCGCCTCACCACAGCCCCACGTGGAAACGGCCCGTCCGGCTGAGGCCTCACCTCATCAGGTCACGGCAGCCGTTCAGCCACAGACTTCAGCCCCCACCGAGCAGGCTTCAGCCCAGGAGGCTCCGGTCCGCTCCGCTTCGACGACCAAGACCGATTATGGGTGGCTTGCCAAGGCGCTCTGGAGTCGCGTCGAGCAGTTAAAACACTATCCACAACAGGCTCGACTGAATCGGTGGGAGGGGAAAGTGGTCTTACGGGCCGTGATCAGGGACGATGGCCAGCTCCTGGACCTGAGCGTCGTGCAAAGCTCAGGCCATGAGATCTTGGATCATGATGCCCTGGAGATCATGAAACGGGCCTCGCCGTTGAGCCTCCACCACCCCTTGGGACGTCCCCAAGTCGTCGTGCAGGTCCCGATCAGTTACAAGTTGGAGCACTGACCGGTTCTCTCGCCATCAGGCCGTTACTGGCCTGCCGTTTCGATCTGCAGGCGATCCTTCAACCCCGATGAGACCCTGACTCTGCCCTGACCGTCCACGATCACCGCTTCCACCCCAGGCAGCCGTTCGACCAGCTCCATGCCGCGATCCGGCCCCAGCACGAAAATGCCTGTGTCCAAACCATCGGCCACCGTGCCTTCGCGGGCGACGACGGTCACGCTCTGGCAATCGCGGGCCGGCTGCAAGGTGGCAGGGTCGAGAATGTGGTGGTACCGGACCCCGTCCCGCTCAAAAAACCGCTCATAGTCTCCCGCCGTCGAAATCGCCTCATCTTGAAGGACGATGCGAGCCAGCAACGCGCCTTCTTTCCTGGGATGCTGAATCCCGAATACAAATGAGGCACCACCCGGCATGGTGCCGAACGTTTTAATGTCGCCGGATAGTGCCACGACCCCTGCCGTAGCCCCGGCTGCCTGCAAGACCGCCGCCGCCCGATCTGCCGCAAAACCCTTCCCGATCCCACCGACGTCCACACGCATGCCCGGCATGGCTAAATAGGCAGTCCCGGCTCGCTCATCCAGACGGAGTTGCGACAGATCGACCAAGGGTTTCAGTCGAGATAATTCGGCTTCGTCCGGAATCCTCGGCCCTTCGGTTACCTTCCACGCATCGATGGCGGGACCGATGGCGATGTTGAAGCCTCCCTCCGTGAGTCGGGCCATCTCGACCGACTGCTTGAGGATCTCCATGGTCTCGGGACTGACCTTCACCGGTTCTCGACCGGCGGCTTCGTTCACGCGGGACAACTCGCTGGTCGGAATCCAGGTGCTCAGCAGCTCCTCCAAGCGGCGGATCTCCTGAAACCCGGCCGTGATCGCCCCTTGCGCGGTTCCGTCCGTTGCAGCCACAGCCGTGATCTGCACGAGGGTGCCCATGTGCATCTGCGCCCGTTTGACGACGACGAAGGACGAAGACGTCCCGACATGGAGACAGCCGGCAAGCATGGCCATTGCGAGGAAAGCTGAAAAGCCATGCAGCCAGGGAACCGTTGCTATTCTGGAGAAGACAGTCAGCGCCATGGATTTGTCTTACCACCAATGGCGACGGAAGTAACGAGGATAATAGGGATAGGGCATGACCTCATGGAGGCGCGCCTCGGAAGATACCGGTGTGGGCAGCAAAATGGCGATGGGACGTCCGGCCAGGCCTGGATACCGATCGAGAACTTGGCGCTCCGCTTCTTCCCGGCTCTCCTGATCTTCGACCGCCGAGACGATCATCATGCGCTCGTACCGAGGCGAGTCGATGCCGAAACGCCAGGTGCCGAGATAGGCGGTTTGCTTTGCGCCGATCTCAAACGTCACTTCAAAATCAGCCATGGACCGGAACGGTCCCTCGCCGATCTGGACTCGACTCAGCGCATATTCACCGGCCGGAAGGGGCAAGACGAACAATTTGTCATCCGAACGCAGATCGACTCTGACACGCTCCTGCGTCGCCTTGTTCACAAACTCGAAAAACCCGATCTTCGGGATGTAGCGGCGGGTAGACCGATCAAGCAACACCGTAACCGCCCGGCCAAAGACAACCGACGCACCGGGCGCAAGCGTATCCTGCGTCGAAGGGCCAGGAGTCGCACACCCTCCTCCGGCCAGAACAACAAGCAGCACGGCCGAGACAATGTCCCGCAGTGTCCTTGCGCGAAGCATGGCTGAATTATAGCAGAGCCGCCCTCGAAAAAATCCCCCTTGACACCGACATCCCATTATGTGATAGTGATAACCGTTCTCAATATCATGGAGGAGCGGGCAGTGCGCAACAATCTGGAGGCAGCATCCTGCGGCGACAGCGGCGAAGCCCGCTGCGAATGCGGGCAGCTCATCGCCAAATTGCGCGGAAATGGCATCGAGTTGAAGTGCAAGCGCTGCAAACGGATCGTATTGATCCCCTTCACCTCCATCGAGGGCTTAACACCCCTCTCCGGGCAACCGTATGAACAGATGGAGGTCTGGAACAAAACGCATTGCCTCCCTAACGAACAAAGGTCAGAGACCGCCAGAGTCCCGAACCAGATCACCCAACATGCCCTTACTAAGAAAGGAGATTCTCGATGAGGATCTGGTTGATTTTCGGGGCTCTTGCCCTCGGTTTATACCTGCTGGCACCGCCGGCGCAAGCTGAAGATAAAAACCTCGAAGAACGGCTGAAGAAGCTGGAACAAGAATTACAAGAGTTCAGAGAATACGAGAAGAAGGAACGGGAGCGGGAAAAGATGAAGGAGCCAGCCCTGCCGGTGGCTCCCGGACAGGCTCCGACCGGAGTCGGCTCCATCCAGGAAATCGCCCGAGAACGGCAGGGAGAAGAAAAAGTTCCTCTCTCCTTCGGCTCGACCGGGTCCGGCCGTTTGCTCTATGCCAAGCCGTTTTTGAGCGCACCCAAGGCGACGGTCGGCGGCTACGGCGACATCCAATTCAACGCCCTCAACCGATCCAATTTGGACAATCGCAGCCGGAACACCTTTAACCAGGTCCGGA
>VGXD01000036.1 GCA_016873525.1 Nitrospira sp.
CAGAAGGGCAACATCCTCATGATCGGGCCCACCGGCACGGGGAAGACCCTGCTGGCGCAGACCTTGGCCCGCTACCTGGACGTTCCGTTTACCCTGGCGGACGCGACGACGCTGACCGAAGCCGGCTACGTCGGCGAGGACGTCGAAAACATCATCCTCAAGCTCCTCCAAGCCTCCGACTATGATGTCGAGCGGGCCGCGCGCGGCATCGTCTACATCGACGAGATCGACAAGATCAGCCGCAAGAGCGACAGCCCCTCCATCACGCGCGACGTGTCCGGGGAGGGCGTGCAGCAGGCGTTGCTCAAGCTGATCGAAGGCACGGTGGCCAACGTCCCGCCCCAGGGCGGCCGCAAGCATCCCCACCAGGAATTCATCCAGGTGGACACCAGCAACATCCTGTTCATCTGCGGCGGCGCCTTCGTCGGGTTGGAGTCGATCGTCGAACAGCGGTTGAACAAGAAGTCGATGGGGTTCGGCGCGGACGTGCGGGGCAAAAACGAAAATCGGCTGGGTGAGTTTCTGGCGCAGGTCCAACCGGAGGACCTCCTGAAATACGGCCTGATCCCGGAATTCGTCGGCCGCCTCCCGGTCGCCGCGACCATGGAAGAACTGGACGAAAAAGCGCTCGTCCGCATCCTGACCGAGCCGCGCAACGCGCTGACCAAGCAGTACGAGAAGCTCATGTCCTTCGAGAAGGTCAAGTTGAAGTTCACGGACGGCGCGTTGGGGGCGATCGCGCGCAAGGCCTACCAGCAGAAGACCGGGGCGCGCGGGCTGCGGGCGATCCTGGAAGAGGTCATGCTGGATGTCATGTACGACGTGCCCTCTCAGAAAGCGATCAAGGAAGTCGTGATCACCGAGGAAGTCATCCACGGCAAGTGCCAGCCGATCAGGATCTTCGAGCAGGACAAGGAGATGAAGAGCGCCTAGGGCCGGCGGAGCCTCGATCAGAGGGATACAGGAACAGGGCGGCTCCACGAGGTGGGGCCGCCCTGTTCGTTTTTACGCTTTGGCTTGGCAAATCGGCGTTCTTCGGTATACTAGGTAGTAATGAATATGAAGAAAACAGAGCCGGGAGACCGCCTCCGCCTGCCGGTCGCGCTCACCGAGGCCCATAAGGGCAAGGTGTTGGAAGTGGACCGCGAGCAGGAGATGTTCACCCTGGTCGATTCAGACGGAGACGTGCTGGGTACCGTGCATTGGGCCACCGTCATCGAGTGGATTCAGGCCTTGAACAGGAAGGTGCACCCGGTCGAATCCCGAACCCACCGGCGGGTGTCGGTCCTGATTAGGGTTCAGTACAGAACGCCCGAGGGGGGGAAAATCGACGGCCGCGCGTCCGGCGTCAGCGGCGGCGGGCTCTTTATCGAAAGCACGGCTCCCTTTCCCGTGGGCACCAAGATCGCGCTGTCGTTCTCGTTGCCGAATCGCCAGACGGAATGGCTGGAGGCCAAGGGCGTGGTGGCGTGGGTCTGCCCGAAAGCGGACCAGTACACCCTCTTCCCCGGCATGGGCGTCAAGTTCACGGAAATTTCAGACAAGGTCCGCAACCGGGTGGTGGAATTGATCGGGTCGCTTCAGAAGCCGGGCCTGCCTCCGAGCGGACCGTCCGCAACTGAACGATGAAGGCTGCGGAGTGCCGATGTCGGTTTCATCGAGCGGCGGTCATGGCTGCGCGTGAAGCGAGGCGAGGGCCCAGGCTGCCCAGCGGCGCACCCCCGGATCTGGATCACCGGCCGAGGCGGTTTGCAGCAGAGAGCCGACCATCCCGTTGCCGTCCCCGAGTTTTCCCAATCGGAAGGCCGCTTCACTTCTCACCCCCCCATCCACATCGTGCCGCAGCCGATCGCCGATCGCGGGGAGCGCGCGGACATCGGCCAGTTCGCCCAAGGCGGCCAGCGCGCCTTGCCGGACGAAGGCATCCTCGTCCGTGAGCGCTTCGATCAGCGCGGGAGAGGCTGAGGCCGCCTCCATGCCTCCCAGGGCCAGCGCGGCCGCCCGTCTCGTCGCCACATCAGGGTCGCGCAAGTACTGCGCCACCAGCTCCACCATGCCTTGCGTGCCGCCGAGCTTCCCCAGGGCCAGGGCGGCTGCCGCCTTCACGTCCGGAGAGGGGTCCTCCAACATTTCCACCAAGGCATCCCCCGCTTGATCCAGGGAGGCCTCTCCCATATTGCCCAGGGCCCAGACGCCGTACCGGCGGACGGTCGAATCGGGATCGTCCAGCGCCAGGACCAAATCTGGGACGGTCTCCGGTGCCGCGAGCTTTCCCAGCGAGAGGGCGGCGGTTCGTCGTATCTCCGGGTTCTGATCGTCGAGGAGGGAGACGAGGGTGGGCAGGACCGATTCCGGCGCGGCCGGAGGCTCGTCCCTGTAGCATCCGCCAAGCAGCAGGAGTACGGTCAACGCCGGCCAGTGAAGGAGCTGACAGGCCGGCAAGTTGCGGGTCACGCGGTCTTGGGCGGATCGTCTTGGCCGGCCGGCATCTGTTTGGCGGCTTCGAGCGACTGTTCGAGTTCTTTTTGCGCGGCATCCACTTCGGCTCGGATCGTCCGCATTTCCGGATCGATCGCATTGCGCACATCGGCCGTGGCTTGCCGGAATGTTCGGAGGGCGTCGCCGAGGCTCTCCCCCAAGCCTTGCATGTCCTGGGCCGGGGACGGCTGGCTTGCGGTGGCCTTGGCTTTGAGCGCGGCCTGTTGGGCCTGGACCCTGGCGACGGCATCCTTGTTGACGACGGCCGAGGGCCGTTTGGGAGGCGCCTTGCCTTGGGCTGCGGCCGGCACAGGCGGATAGGCCGCGCGAGTGGTCGCGACCTGCGCCTGCCGCTCTTCCATGGTCAGCGGCTTGGCTTGGGCGGCGGCTGTTGTCGTCGGAGTCGATGGGGGTGCGCCTTGTGATTTTTTGGGCTCGTATTTTTGCGGCCCGGCTGAGGCCATGAGCGCCGCCGTCGTGCCGGGCGTCAGTTCAGGTCCAGGTTGATAGGGGGCCGTGGGACTCGAAGCGGCTTGGGCCTGGGCGGCCTGGGGCCGTGAAACCACCTGGGCTTCTTCGATCGAAGGGGGCGGTTGTTGCTGAGCCGTGGCGGCTTGGGCGGAGTTGGGATCGGCCACGGCGGCGTTGGGGTCCAGGGGAGGCGGCGCTTCATGCACCTCTTTTTTGAACCCCTTCAGCGCCTTGCCCAGGCCCTCGCCGATTTGCGGGAGACGGCCGGCCCCGAAGATGATCAGGACGATCACCGCGATGATGATGAGTTCGGAAAATCCAAGCGTGCCGAACATGTCCCTGCTCCTGTCCGCTGAGAGGCTTGGCAAACTGTAGCCGCTGGGCCGAGTGGTGTCAAGGGAGGCAAGCAATCAGCCGTCGGTTTTCGGCAGCTCAAAGCTGATCGCTGAGCGCTTCTTACTTCAGAATCGGGACGATTTCGGTCTGGACCGGTTGGCCGAAGACGAAGACCTCGCGGTCCGACACATAGACATCCAGCTCGCTGCGGATGCCGAAGTCGCCGGCGAGGTAAATGCCGGGCTCGATCGAGAAGCAGGTCCTCGGCAGGAGGCGGCGCCCGTCCTTCGTCTCCAGGTTGTCGATGTTGGCGCCGTTCCCGTGGACTTCTTCGCCGATGGAATGGCCGGTGCGGTGCAGGAAGCGGTCGCCGTAGCCTGCGTTGCGGATGACCGTCCGGCAGGCCTCGTCCACTTCCCACCCGCAGGGGAAGTTATAGATCCGCACCCATCTTGGCGAATCCGGGAATTCCTGGGATTGTCCGGGAATTGGCGGGACTTCAATGACTTATATCTGCAATTCACGCGGGCGCTGGCAAAATAAAGTTGGCGAACGCCACCTGAAAACTAGGTTACTCAAGGCCGCACTTTGGCGAATGGCGAATCACCCTTCAACCGCGTTCAAACCCGCTTCTATCCTGCAATAAAGGCTTCTTGGTGGGGCATCATTCTAGGCCACTTTGGCGAAATCCGACTGCAATCCGAGTGCAGCGGTCTTTTTGGTGGGCTATGGAGATGAAGATCGCCTAGAGTGGCGCGGCGATTATGGTGGTTTGGCGAACGCGGGAAGGGGGGAAAAATCGTCAAATCCTACTGCAGCTAAAATGGTAGGGCTGGCGGCGGGCTTCCAGAAAAAAAGGGGGCTGATGCTGGGAGGGGTGCTATATATAATGAGTAGATGTCGCGCTCGATCGAGCAAAGGGGACTAGTCTAGCGAACCAGCAAAGACCTGTAAAGCAGCACGGTGCAGAAGACGCCTACGCAGATACGCAAATCCCGTGCCTTCCCCCGAAGCGCTTCTTCCAAAACTCGTTTTGAGGTCTTACTCAAGGCCGATTCTGAATCCGCATGGCTAAACAGGGCATTTTGAGATCGAACTCGTCCCATCCTCTGCTTCCTAATACTGAGCCGGCCGGAACATTTTCATCTGTTTCGCCTGAGGGTTTTTCACCATCCTGTGTCAAATTGACACATCTGGGAGGAATAGCGGTCAAGAGAATGGCCTTGCCTGATCGTGGAGGCTATGGCATAAGACTGTCGGTTTGGTCCTTTTGTTCACTCGTTAGTTCGAGCCATGCCCTCTCGTCCAACTCCTGATGCTCCCCGGTATCGCATCACGCTTTTCTACGGCCCCGAATCGGTTGCCGACGCGCCGGGCCGTGTCGTCTGCGTGTTCAACGTGAAGAAGCGGAGTTGGAAAGGTGGGGTGCAGGCGGCGGTGGAAATCGAACAGGAACAGATCGTGCGGATTCGGCAGGCCATCGGCTTTGACCCTTGGCTGAAGACCGTCCTGGCCGTTGCGCCGGATGCGGAACGCTGCGACTACGAAAGCCGCGCGTCTGACCTCTTCGTCCAGGGCCTCTGTGCGCTCAAGCTCGACCTGGCAATCGAAGCCGGTGTTTCGCAGGACAACCAGACGATTCCCGCTGAGGCCTGGCTGGTCGAGGTGGACCACGCTGCGCTGCAACAAGCGGATCGGATGAAAGAACAACTCCTTGCCGAGCTGGACATCCCCACGGGATGAGCTAGGGAGGTTGCACAGTCGTAAAATCAGAAAGTCTTTAAGCCCCGCATTTCGACTTGCGACTTTCAGACTTTTAGACCGTTAGGCTGCTGATGGGGTTTGCATCCGTCGTCGAATTTGCTATAAGGATTGCAGGCGACTCTCCTTGCGCGCGAGTTGCGGGGAGAGGGGCGATCGGCTGGTCGCAGGCGCGAACAACCGGCATCTCAAGGAGGAGGAAGACGTGGACACATTTCCAAAGACATCTTTAATCGGCAAGCCGGTCGGCCGCCGAGTCAGGTGGAGGCGCGCGATGGCCATGGTGCTGGTCCTGGCATTGACGCAGGTGACCGTGATGCAAACCGTGTGGGCTCAGGAGGCGGAAGCCAAGTCTCAGGCGGTGACGAACGAGGAGTCGAGCGCCACGGGCGCCGGACTCCAGGCCGGCAGTTTCGTGCTCACCCTTGTCTACACGCCGTTGAAACTGGCCTTTGCGGTGTTGGGGGGGGTGACCGGCGGTTTGACCTATGTCTTTTCCGGCGGGGACACGGATGCGGCCCTGTCGGTCTGGGGCACGAGTATGTACGGGACCTACTTGATTACCCCGGATCATCTGAAAGGGGACAAGGCGGTCCGTTTCCTGGGTGTGCCTCCCGGCAAAGAAGGGAACGAGGCTCCTGCCAAGTAGATGAAACCCATCATCGGGGTGACTCCGGACTTTAACGCCGGCGATCGCAAAGACATGGGCGGCCGCGAGCCGACCTATTTTTTACGCGCCCGCTATGCCCGCGCGATCGAAGACCTGGGCGGAGTCCCGGTGATCCTGCCCCTGACGGGCGACCCCGCCTTGCAGCGTCGGTTGCTCGACGGGCTGGACGGATTGTTGTTGACGGGGAGCGGCCCCGACCTTCCGCCAGAACTCTACGGAGAGCGCCAGCGCTACACCTTCCGCGTCATGAGCCGCCAGCGCTACGCCTTTGAAATCGCCGTGCTCGGACGAGCCATGAAAACCGCGCTCCCGGTATTCGGCATCTGCGGGGGGATGCAGGCGATCAACGTGGCGTTGGGGGGCAGTCTGGTTCAGGATATCGACGAACAACTTCCCAAGGCGTTGCAGCACCGGGCGCCGGGTTCCGCCGCCAAACCGGCGCATTCGGTGCGGGTCGCACCAGACAGCCTGCTGCGTCGGATTACCCGCCAGGCCAGCCTCCGCGTGAACAGTTCGCACCACCAGTCGATCAAGGCCGTCGCGCCGCCTCTGGTGGCGACCGCCGTCGCTCCCGACGGCGTGATCGAAGCGGTCGAAGCCGCCGACCGCCGCCGCCATCCTTTTCTCCTCGGCGTGCAGTGGCATCCGGAATATCTCTTCGATCGCTACGCGGTGCAGCGCCGTCTGTTCGAAGCGTTTCTCCAGGCTGCCCGCCGTGGGTAATTTCCTGTTCCGGACCAAATCCATCGAGCAGATCATCGCCGACAGCAACCATCCGGAGCACCGGCTGAAAAAATCCTTGTCGGTCTGGGACCTCACGGCGCTCGGCCTCGGGGGGATCATCGGCACGGGCATCTTCGTGCTCATCGGCACGGCGGTGGTGGGGGATGCGAACCGTCCCGGCGCAGGGCCGGGGATCATTCTCTCCTTTATCCTCTCCGGCATGACCTGCGCGCTGGCCGCCCTCTGCTATGCCGAGTTTGCGGCCATGATGCCGGTGGCCGGCAGCGCCTACACCTATTCCTATGCGACGCTCGGCGAGTTTCTGGCGTGGATCACCGGCTGGAATTTGATTTTAGAATACGGGGTCGCCTGTGTGGTGGTCGCCATCGGCTGGTCCGGCTATTTCAACAATGTGCTGAAAACCCTCGGCCTGCACTTGCCGGCCTGGGCAACCCATCCCCCCGGCGTCGACGGGGGCTTGATCAATCTGCCCGCGGCCATCATCGTGCTCTTCGTGACGTCGGTCCTCGTGCGCGGCATGAAGGAAAGCGCCAGGGCGACCGGACTTATCGTCCTCATCAAGCTGGCCGTGATCCTGTTCTTTATCGCGGTGGGGTTCTCCTCGGTGGAGCCGGCCAACTGGACGCCCTTTATGCCTTACGGGTTTCAAGGGGTCGGCGCCGCTGCGGCCATCGTGTTCTTCGCCTTCATCGGCTTCGACGCCGTCTCGACGACCGCGGAGGAAGCGAACAATCCGCAGAAGGACTTGCCCGTCGGGATCATCGCCTCCTTGGGGCTCTGCACCGTCCTCTACGTGGCGGTGTCGGCGGTGCTGACCGGCATGGTGCCCTATCAGCAGATCGACATCCATGCGCCGGTGGCGGAGGCGTTGCGCCTGGCGGGCTTTCGTTGGGGGGCGGCGGCGGTGGCCACCGGCGCCTTGGCCGGCATCACCAGCGTCCTTTTCGTGATGATGATCGGCCAGATCCGCGTCTTCTTCGCCATGTCGCGCGACCGGTTGCTGGGCCCCTGGCTCTCGGTCGTGCATCCCCGCTTCGGCACGCCCCATCATGCCACTTGGGTGACGGGGATCGGCGTGGCCGTCTTGGCCGCCTTCGTTCAAATCGGGGAAGCCGCCGACATGACCAACATCGGGACCCTGTTCGCCTTTGTCCTGGTCTGTGCAGCGGTGATCGTGCTTAGACGCACCAAACCGGATCAACCGCGGCCGTTCCGCATTCCCTTCATGCCCTGGCTGCCGCTGATGGGCATGGCCGCCTGCCTAGGCCTCATGGCTTTTCTGCCCTTGGTGACCTGGATCAGATTCGGTGTGTGGAGCGCGATCGGAACGGTGGTGTACGTTCTCTACGGCCGCCACCATAGCCGGCTGGCGGTGCAGGAGCGGTCGGCGGCAGCGTCGGAAGCAAACGAGCGAGGTTAGCCGGCGTTTCCGGCAGGAGGCGTGGAGGGGGCTACGGCTTCCGCTGCCGGCGGTTTCACGTCTGCCGCAGCCGGTTTCGGCGGAGCCGGTCTTTCGGGTTTAATCCCGCCTTCCCAGGAAGGGCCCGTATACATATCGGACGAGAGCCCTTTCGTCTTCCACTTGTCTTCGAAATCGGCGGCGGCTTTGTTCGGTGTCTCGCCTTTGCCCACCACGTCATTCCAGGGATAGACTTTCGGGGCGATCTGGCAGCCGTGTTCGCCGCGTTGCAAGTAGAGCGCGATGGGGTTCCCGCGATAGGGTCCCAAGAAGATATGAATACAGCCGATGTATTCGAGCAAGTTTGCCATAGTGCTCATCGGAGGCGGCATGATGCCATATCTATTCTCGGCAAGCAAGGGGATCGCCGTTAGGGTTTGGTCTGGGCCTCGGCCGCCAGGGGAGGCCGCCTCCGAAGGGTGAAGACCGCGACGATCAGCACCATGATTACGGTGACGTTGAGTCCCACGTCCATGAGGTAGCGATTGAACAGCTGGTCCGTGATCTCGGGTTGGTGCGAGAGTTCGGCGCTGGCCGTCAGGATGCGTCTGGTGCAGGCAATGATGCCGACAGCCAGGTAGGGTTCGAGGGCCAGGATACCGGTCTGCAGGAACCGGATGACCGTCCGGTACAGTTCCAAGAGGATGATGACCAGGAGGAGGTCGTTCAGAAGCTTGAGCCCCGCCACCAGGAGGCTGGTGTGCTGGATGGTGAGCGCAAAGGAGTACCAACTGTACACGAACATCAACATGCCCAGCAGGAGCAGGCTTAGCCCGGTGGTGACATAGCCCCAGCGGTCCAGCCATTCCATCCATTGGACGACCCGGCACGGCAGGTGCTTCATGACATCGAACCGATCGCTCATCGTAGAGCCTCCTGGGTTGCAGGTGGTTAGGCCGTGCCTTGCGGTCCGGTCTGCGGTCCTGACGACGCGGGCGGCGCCCCCCGCAACTGCCCGAACTTCAGTTCCCACATCGAATTGAGCGTGAGGGAATGGCCGCAACAGCGGATCTCTTTGAAGCCGGCGCCGCCATCCATGATCATGACGCGGAGCCCGCACGAGGTCGGGTAGAGCAGTTTTTCGTCCAGGATCACCGCGACCGGCATCTCGCCTTTTTTGCGCCCCAGCGGGGAGCCTATCTGCGTCACGATGTCCTCGGCCGTCAACTCGTGGTCGCAACAGAGGACCTTCTCGAACCCCTCGCCTCCGCCCATGACTTTCACGACCAGCCCGCAGGAGTCGGGATGTCTCTTCCGTTCATCGAGGATGTCGCCTTTCTTTAACGCCATCGAAGCTCCTGCCTGAAAGTCAAAAAGTCTCTCAAGTCAAAAAGTCCATAAAGTCTGAAAATCTTTCAAGTCTGAAAGTCGTAACGGTGCAGGCCGCAGAATCGGGACTTTAAGACTTTACGACTTTTCGACTCGCGAAGCTGCCGCGATTCCCCGCGCTTCGTCCACACGCTGAAAGGCCCACAAGCCGATGGCAAAAAAGACGGCCATGGATACGATGGCCCAGCGCTGGCTGCCGGTCCAGGCCGTCACTTCCGCATAGACCAAGGGGCCGATGACGGCGGCAAATTTCCCCGTGACAGAAAAGAAACTGAAAAACTCGGCCTGCCGCCCCGGCGGCGTAAATTGGCCCAGCAGGGTCCGGCTGGCGGTCTGATTCGCCCCCAGGACGGCGCCGGCGATCAGGCCGATCGCGTAAAACTGCGCGTGGGTCCTGACCAGCGCCGCACCGCCGGCCAAGGCGATCCAGAGGACCAGCGTGAGGGTGATCGTTCGTTTGGCTCCGATCCGGTCGGCCAATTGTCCGAATCCCACCGCGCCCAATCCCGCCGTCACCTGCGTGACCAGGAAATAGATAATCAGATCGCCCGGAGAAAAGTCCAGGACTTTATTTGCGAAGATGGCGGAGGCGACGATGACGGTGTTGATGGCGTCCGTATAGATCAGGTAGGCGATCAGGTAGGCGGTCAAGTCGCGATAGCGGCCGAGGTGGCGGGTGGTCTGGGCCAGCCTGGCGAAGGCGTCCTTCCAGATCGAGCCTCCCCCGCCCGGCTGCGGGAGGGCGCGCTCGCGGAGCAACAGAAACGTGGGCGCCGTTGCCGCCAGAAAGAAGGCCGCCGTGACGGCGAAGCTGAGCCGGTAGGAGAACAGATTGGATTCGGCGAAGCCGCCGCTGATGAAGGGATAGGCGAGGGCCAGAGACAAGAGCCCGCCGGCATAGCCCAGGCCCCAGCCGTAGCCGGAAATCCGGCCCATCTTGTCTGGCGGGGCGATTTCCACCAGGAAGGCGCTGCAAAACAAAAAGCCCAGGTCGAAGGCAATATTGGCCAGCCCGAACAGGATCAAGCCCATCCAGATGTCTCCGGCTTGCACGAAGGCGAGGAGCGCGGTGCAGGCGACGCAGACGAGAGTGGAGCCAAGCAGGAAAGTCCGCTTGGCGGCCCGCGCATCCGCGATGGCGCCCAATGGTGGAGCCAGGAGGGCCGCGAGCAACATGGAGACCGCATAGCCCCAAAACCAGACGCGCTCGGCGGCGCCGTTCTGCCCCAAGCCTCCCGCGACGACCTGCACGAAGTAGACGCTGTAGGCGACGGTGACGATGAGGGTGGTGAAGGAGGAGTTGGCGAAGTCGTACATGCACCAGGCCCAGATCTCTCTGGGCCCGGCGGGCGGCGTCCGGGCTTCGGCGAGCGGTTTCACGCAGGGGCTATGATCGATCGCTGGCCGGCCTCAAGGAGTTGTCCCAGCAGCGCCCGGTGCGTCCGGTTCCCCACGATCATGTGGGCGGTGCTGGGATCGGCCGGTTTGTAGGGATGGAGGAACCGCGCTTTGACCCGCGCAATCCGGCGCAGCGAGGCGTCCATCCGCGCTTCGGAGATCGTGCCGTCCTGCACGGCCTTGTAGAGCGCCTCCATCGCGGCGACGGCGCGGTCTCGGTCTTTGCAGATCAAGATGATGTCGGCGCCGGCTTGGAAGGCCCGGATCGACGCCTCGCCGATGCCGTAGTAATCGACGATGGCGTGCATTTCCATGTCGTCCGTCAGGACCACGCCGTCGAAGCGCAATTGCTCGCGCAAGAGTTCGGTGAGGATGGCCGGGGACAAGGTTGCAGGAAACCGGCCGTCCAATGCGGGATAGAGGACGTGGGCCGTCATGAGCGTCGCCGGTCCGAACTCGCCCTGCGCGATGACGTGGCTGAACGGGCGCAGCTCCGCCTCGGTGAGCCGATCGCGGGAGGCCGCCACCGTCGGGAGTTCTTTGTGGGAGTCGGCGCTGGTGTCGCCGTGGCCGGGGAAATGCTTGCCGCAGGAGACCACCCGGTGGTCCTGGAGCCCGGCGATCGTGGCCAGGCCCAATTCACAGACCAGGTCGGGGTCGGAGCCGAAGGCGCGGTCCCCGATGATCGGGTTGTCGGGATTCGTGTGGATGTCCAGCACCGGCGCCATGTTCATGTTGACACCGACCGCGCGCAGTTCCAAGGCCGTGGCGGCGGCGGCGGCATAGGCCAGCTCGGAGGAGTGGCACCGGCCGATCATCGCGCAGGGCGGGAAGATCGTGAACCCGGCCGGCAGCCGGGAGACGCGGCCCCCCTCCTGGTCGATCGCGATCAGCAGCGGCGAATGGGGCGACCGTTTCTGGAGGTCGTTGGTCAGATCGAGCATCTGCGTCGGGGATGCCAGGTTTCTGGCAAAGAGGATCAGCCCCCCGGGTTGGTATTCGGCGAGGAGGGCCGCAAGTTCCGGCGACACCGATTGGCCGGCAAAGCCGAGCATGAATAACTGGCCGATTTTCTCGCGCAGCGCGGTCATCGCGTGTCACCCATTACCGATCACCCGTCGCGGGTGAGGCGTGGTTTCATCGATCAGGTACTGGATCAGCAGGCGGGTGCCGATGCCGGTGGGGCCTTTGGCGATGTAGGCGCGGTCCCTCTCGCTCCAGTCGGTGCTGGCGATGTCCAGGTGTACCCAGGGATAGTCGCCGACGAACTTGCTCAAGAACAAGGCCGCGGTGATCATGCCACCGCCGCGCCCCCCGATGTTGCGCATGTCGGCCACGTCGCTTTGGAGTTGTTCGAAATATTCTTCCCAGAGCGGCATTTCCCACACCCGCTCGCCGGATTTCAATCCGGCTTGACGGACGCGCTGTTTCAACTCGTCGTTGTTTCCCAACAT